>JAQBUJ010000107.1 GCA_027623845.1 Pseudomonadota bacterium | reverse complement strand
GTCGCCGACACTGCGGGCTGGCGCGGCTGGAGCGGAGATCCTGGTTGTTCAGTTCGCTCGCCCTTCCGAGCGGCCCGGCTCCAATCCGAAGATGCTGGCGGCCCGCGATCCAAACGCCTACATGAAACGCCCCGAAGGCTCGGGGCACTAGGGTTGCCTCGAGACGGATGGCAACCAACCGTTTCAGCCGCGTCACCAGAGCCGAGCCGATAGCGCCATGCTGACAATCACCCCCCTGCATCCCTGTCTTGCAGCCGAAGTCACCGGTCTTGATTTGGCCGATGGTCCCAACGATCAAGATTTCGAAGCGATCCGCGCCGCCTTCGATACCTATTCCGTCCTGGTCTACCGGGACCAGGATATCACCGACGCCGAACAGATCCGCTTTACCGAACGTTTTGGACCACTGGAGGGAACGAAGGTCGGTACGCCCGGAGCCGGCAGTCCCTTGGCGATGATATCAAACCTTGGCCCCGATGGAGAGATCGTCCCGCCGGAGCATCGCCAGATCATCAATGGCCGGGCGAATGGCGTCTGGCACGCCGACAGTTCGTTCAAGCCGGTGCCGGCCTGGGCCTCGATGCTGTCCGGGCGGATCATTGCGCGCGCTGGCGGCAATACCGAGTTCGCCTCAATGCGCGCTGCCTACAAGGATCTGCCGGAGCGCCTGAAGACGGCGGTCGAGGGGCGGATCGCGGTGCACCATTACGCCTATGGCCGCGACAAATTGAACCCAAAGCTGGTCACTGACGCTGAACGCGCGCTCCTGCCGCCGGTGCGCCAAGCCTTGGTGTTGGACCGAGGTCCGCTCGGAAAGTCTCTCTATATCGGCGCTCATACCGCCAGGATCGAAGGCATGGCCGAAGACCAAGGGAGGGCCTTGATCGAGGAACTGAAGGCCTTCGCCACCCAGGAGCGCTATGTCTACAGCCATGTCTGGCGGTCGCATGACTTGGTCATGTGGGATAATCTCGCCGTGGTCCATCGGGCGATGGCCTATGACGACACCCGCGAGAAACGGCACATGGTCAGAACAACCCTGGCTGGATGGCCGACGATCCCAGGTGATTCAACCATCTCTGAAATTGCTGTAGGCGCGCCTAACCAATGAGCTTTCGTCTGAGGCGGGAGGACATCATATCAATTAGGATCACGGTGATCAGAACGACCGCCGAGATATAGGCGACGTTTTCCCAATCGGTTCCGGTGCTAAGCGCGCCGAGGAATTGCAGGCCGATGCCGCCGGCGCCCATCGCGCCAATGATGACCGCGCCTCGTGTATTGGATTCCAGATAGTAGAGAGTCTGCGAAATAAACAGTGGCAAGATCTGCGGCAGGATCCCGAAGCGATGTTGCTGCACGCGGTTGGCGCCGGTGGATTGTACACCCTCGACCTGCTTTTTTTCGATGTTCTCGATAGCCTCAGACATCAGTTTGCCGAGGGTTCCTGTATCGGTTACGCCAATGGCGAGAATGCCGCTGAAAGGTCCCATGCCAAAGGCGCGAATGAAGATCAGGCTCCAGATCAGCATATCGAGGCCGCGCAAGGTGTCGAACAGACGGCGCAATACGAACCGCGCACCAGCGAGAGGCGTGACGTTGTAGGCCGCCAGGAAAGCCAAGGGCAATCCTACCAAAGCTGCGATCAATGTACCCATGACCGCCATGAAGATGGTTTGCATCAGCGCGACGAAGACATCGCGATGGAACCAAAGCGAATTTGTCCAAAATTCCTGGAGCACCAAGGCGACATTGGATTGCGTCGGATCCAGTCGTTCACCGGATTTGACCAGGGAGAAGACATCGGCGAGAGAATGGTCCCGAAGCGGCGAGTCGAAATCGAAGAAGAAATACTCCCAGCCGACGAAGTATCGATGAAGGGTAATCTTGGATTTGTATACCTGGACACGGGAATAGAGTGTTGGGCGTATATCCACCTTGGACTTGGAGATCCGCAACCAAGAGGGAAGAGTGACGTCGCTTTCCACCGAGAAACCGGCGGCGCCGGGTTTGCGGATGGTTATTGGCGAGGCGTAGGCGGACCAGTTCATCACGATGCGGTCGGCAAAAAGGGTGATGGCGCCGTCCTCACCGAAATCGATCGTATTGCCGCCGTCCTGTGAGGGGGTAACCCAGTCAGGCAATGTCTCATAGCGCTCCCATCGGCTGCCTTCAAGGCTCGCCTGGAGCTTGGACATGTCGCGCCAACTGGTGTCGATGTGGACTTTGTGGGCGTAGGAATCGAGCGCGAATAGCGCCGCCCGGTCAGCGTGCCAGCGGTTGCCGATATGGGCGAAATCGAAAAAGAAAAACAGGTAAACCAGATAGGCGAAACCAAGAAGGAGGACTGAGAACGGGGCGATGAAGCGCCGCCAACCCGGGTTGATGAGGTCGGCGAATTCGGACTGGATCTGCCGGTGGCGAAGTTTGCTCGTCGTCATCATCAACCCTCCACGGTCGAGTTGGCGCCGATTAAGCGGCTCCGCGCCCAACGTGAGAGATAATCCAGAGCGACAATCGTCGTGATCAGCAGGACGAAGATCGCTGTCACAGCCGCGCCATATGTCCATTGGATGTTCGCAGTCAGTTGCTCGCCAATCCCACCGGCGCCGACGAAACCGAGAATGGTCGAGGCGCGCACGTTGATTTCCAAGCGGAGCAAACCATAGCTAAGGTAATTCGGGAGGACCTGGGGAATGACGCCATATCGGACCTGCTGGAACCAGTTGGCGCCGGTCGCGGTTAACCCCTCGACAGGGCGCATGTCTGCGTTCTCGTTCGCTTCGGAGAACAGTTTGCCGAGCGCACCGATAGTGTGAAACGCGATTGCTATCAGTGCCGGAACCGCCGATTTGCCCATCAGGAACAACAGGACCATCGCCAGGACGAGTTCCGGAAAGGCGCGGGACAAGTCCATGAACCGGCGCATCGTCGCGACCGCCAGCTTGCTTTTCACCAGATTTTGGCTGGCGAGCAAGCTTACGGCCACCGCGCCGATGAACCCGATAAAGGTCGCCAGCATCGCCATATGGATGGTTTCCATCAGCGCCGGTAGATATTTCAGCAAGAGTGGGAACCAGTTCCACCCGGCTTCGAAGGAAAGCCGGAAAAGTTCCAGCGGAAAGTCGAGGAGTTGATTGAAACCTTGAAGAAATCCACCGGCATTGGCCTCGTCGGCAGCTTCGAAACCAACGATCATGAAGCCGATCAGCCCAGCAATCGTCAAGAATGAATACAACGCGCGTTGACGGGTCTGGCGGTGCAGTTCCGTTTCGATCGCGGCAAGGTGGGCGGGAACCGTAAAGGCCATCTGAAGGTCCAACGAAATGGATTGAAAAATGAAGCGGAAAGCGAAAGCGGCCGACCGGGACAGGTCGGCCGCGAACATGAAGGCCGCTTAGCTGCCCTTTTTCTTTTTCGCTTCGATCTTGGCTCGGCGGGCCGCGACGATGGTTTCATAGTGGCTATGGTCGATGCGGACCCATTCTTTAATTTCACCGCCGACGACGCCTTCCATGCATGTCAGATCATTGGCGAGCACCCATTTGTAGCCTTCGTAGAGGGCAGTGATCATTTCCTCGGGCATATCTTTTCGCACCACGACCGGGCCGTTTGGGATGATGCTGGATTTCCAAATCATGATCAGGTCGTCCATGTTCAGGATACCTTTATCGACCATTTTGCGTAGGTTGCCGGAGGAGTAGCCCTCGTTCCATTCTCCCACACCCGAGGCCCAGGTCACGCCAGCGGCCACATCGCCGTTCAGCACCGCCAGGACGTTGTTCTCATGGCCCCCGGAGAAAACCGTCTTACCGAAAAAAGTGTCTGGGTTAATGCCCTGTTCGGGCCATTCGACCGAGGGGATCAGATAGCCCGAGGTGGAGTTGGGGTCGGCGTAACCGACCGTCTTGCCCTTGAGTTGCTCGATTTTGGTGATGCCGGAATCGGTCCGCGCTACGAGAACGGAGTGATAACCCAACGCGCCATCCGGTTGCCGCCGGGTCATTACCGGCTTCACCGCGTTCTTATCGCGCAAGTAAACGCCGGCATATCCCGACGCACCCAACCAAGCATAGTCCAAGGTCTGCCCCAGCAGCCCCTCCATCGTTCCGGCGTAGTCCTTGGCGAGAAAGACCTTCGCCGGAACGCCGAGCATCTTGGAAACATAGGGGATGAAACAACCGTAGGTCTTCTGCCGATCCTGGGCGTTTTCGCCACCCAGGATACCCATGCGGAATTCCTTGTAACCAAACTTGGTGGCGTCGATGGTCGGCATCTCGCCGGCGATGGCCGTCGCGGTGAAACCGGCGATGGCGATCGCTGGCAGCAATCCAGATAGTTTCATAATCGATCTCTCTCGGTTGGTTGAATGATGCTCGATCGTCGAGCGAGGGTCGGAAACGGCGAGAATGTCAGGCTGGTTCAAGGGCCCGTTCACGCATCTTCGGGGCCTCGCGAACGGTTTCGATTGAGGTCGAAGTCATCGTCTCTTCGAAATCCTCCGCGGCGCCGTAGATCTCGCGGGCCACGTTTTGGGTTAGCTCGACCGCGGCTCCGTCGAACACAACACTGCCGTCCCGCATCCCGATAACCCGATCGCAATATTGCCGAGCGGTATCCAAAGTGTGCAGGTTGCAAATCACCGTGAGTCCGTCGCGGTCATGGATGTCGCGCAAGGCTTCCATGACGATCTTGGCGTTCATTGGGTCGAGGGAGGCGATCGGCTCGTCGGCGAGGACGATCTTCGGCTTCTGGACCAAGGCACGGGCGATCGCCACCCGTTGCTGCTGGCCCCCGGACAAAGTCTCGACCCGTTGTAACGCGATCTGGGAAATACCCAGTCGATCAAGGGCGATCAATCCGCTCAACCGCTCCTCGGCACTGAACATCTTGAACAGGCTGGGCAAGGTTCGGTGGGCGTTCAAGCGGCCGAGCATGACGTTGGTCAGCACGTCAAGGCGTGGCACCAGATTGAACTGCTGAAAGATCATTGCGCAGTCGCTCTGCCATGCCCGCCGTTTTGAGCCGCGATGGGTGAGTACGTTTTCGCCATCGAACATCATCGACCCACTTGTCGCGTCGGTGAGGCGGTTGATCATGCGCAGCAGGGTGGACTTGCCGGCGCCGGAGCGTCCGATGATGCCAATCATTTGGGGGGCATCGACGCTAATCGAGACGTCATTCACGGCCGTGACCTGGCCGAAGTTCTTCTTTATGCGATTGATTGCCAGCATGAGTTCCTAATCCAAGTTTCAGTTGAACCATAGGCGCCGCCGGTTATCGAATTTGGTCAGTTGTGAGAATTCACGGAGTCATTTTTGTTTCCGATTTGTGAAATAGGATTGGCGAACCGCGACATTCAGATCGCTTTCAAAGCGTCTGCAATGCATCGAGGAATAATCGGCCATGCTCGCGGTGGCGATGGCTCGCCGTGGTGGAATAAAACCCAGCCAGGTTTAAGTCGATGGCAGTTTGATCTGCCCGAGACGGGGATGTTCGGTGTTGATTTATAGGGGGGGCGTCTGGCGGTTTTAGCGCCGGGGCTCAGCCACCGCGGAGCAACTCGGCGATTTGGTATTGATCGTGGGACGGTCGCCGGGTCAACGCGCCGGCGAAAATTCCGATCGACAACACGGCGGTCAAGGTGCACCGCTGCGCCTCCGGCGGTAAAGCGGGGAGCTCAGCCGGGCGTAGCGGCAAACATTTTTCCAAAGCGAAACCGACGCATCGCCACCTGATAAGAGGAGCTCACGAGGCACTTTCTCGCGGCCGTCTTCTATTGGTTACGGCCCCAAGCCCCGAACGCGATCTCGTCAGGCCGGGTTTCGGGCGATGACCTGCTTGGCGATGATCAGCTTCTGCAGCTCGTTGGTGCCTTCGCCAATCGCCAGCAGCGGGGCGTCGCGGTAGTAGCGCTCGATGTCGAATTCCTTGGAATAACCATAGGCGCCGTGTATGCGCATGGCTTCCAGACTGTTGGAAAGCGCCGCCTCGCTGGCCACGAGTTTCGCCATCCCGGCCTCCATGTCACAGCGTTCGCCCTTGTCATAGGCGCGGGCCGCCTGCTCGGTCAGCAGACGGGCGGTCTCCACCTGGACCGCCATGTCGGCAAGCTTGATTTGAATGGATTGATGTTCGCAGATCGGCTTGCCGAAGGTCTTGCGGATTTGCGCATATTCAACGGACTTCAACAGACAGGCCCGGGCGATGCCGACACCGCGGGCCGCAACATTGATCCGGCCCAGCTCCAGACCACCAAGGATCTGCTGAAGGCCGCGCCCCTCGCCGCCGCCGACCAGGTTTTCGCCGGGGACAAAAAGATCGTCCATGATGAACTCACCGGAATCGATGCCCTTATAGCCGAGCTTCTTCATCCTTTTATCGACTTTGAATTCCTTGCTTTTTTCGACCAGGAACAGGCTCATGCCCTTATGGCGCGGCTCGGCCTCCGGGTCGGTCTTGGCCAGGATCGCCAGCACCCCACCTTCGACGGCATTGCTGATCCAGGTCTTGGCGCCATTCAATACATAGCCGTTGCCGGACTTGTCGGCCCGGGTGCGGATGCCCTGCAAATCGGTGCCGGCGTCCGGCTCGGTCAAGGCGATGCCACCACGCAGCTCACCACTGGCGAAACGCGGCAGCCATTTGGCTTTTTGTTCTTCGGTGCCGGCGCGCTCAACCGTCGCCGCCATGATCAGATGCGAGTTGAAGATGCCGGAGACCGACATCCAGACCGCCGACACCCGCTCGACGATCTTGGCGTAGGTTGAGGCTGATAGCCCAAGTCCGCCATATTCGACACCAATCGTCGCGCCGAACAGGCCCATATCGACCATCTTGTCGACGATCTCCTGGGGATAGGTGTCCTCGGCCTCCAGATCGTGGGCGTAAGGCGCCACGTCGCGTTCCAGGAACCGGTCGACGCTGTCGAGGACCATGCGCTCCTGTTCCGCCCGCTCTTCCGCCGTGAACTCTTCCGCTAACGCCATTTGTTTTCTCTCTCAAGCTTAAGTTGGTTTTGCATGGGCCTTGATCCAAGCCGAAACTTGTCGTCATCCCGGCGAAGGGCGGGATGACGGCCCAAATCGATTAGCGCTAGTTTTCTATTCCATGGCCGCGTTTGGCGACCAGCATGGAGCGATCAAAGCTCATGAAAATTGTGCCGTCGGCCTTTTTACCGATGGTCCGGACCGAGACGATGCCCTGGGTCGGGCGCGATTTCGACTCGCGCTTGTCGAGAACCTCGGACTCGGCATAGATCGTGTCGCCGACGAAAACCGGGGCCGGCAATTTGATGTCGGTCCACCCGAGATTGGCCACGGCTTTCTGGCTGACGTCGCTGACGCTCATGCCGGCGACCATCGAGAGGGTCAGGCATGAATTCACCAACGGCTTACCGAACTCACTGGCCTTGGCGTATTCGGCATCGAAATGCAGCGGGTGCGTGTTCATCGTCAGCAGGGTGAACCAAGAATTATCGGCCTCATTAATGGTTCGTCCGGGGCGATGCTCGTAGATATCACCGATGGTGAAATCTTCGAAATATCGACCGATATCCTCGCGAAACCGGCGCTCGCCCTCGGCGTCCGGCACCGGCGTGCTGGCATAACTCACGGACTTCTCCTCAATTCGCGCGCGGCCGGTCTTCGCCGCCTCAATCCTCGCCAGCCATGCGGATTGCTGTCTGCTCAGGGCGGGTAAGCTCCAGCATCGCCACCACCGAGCCGGCCTTTTCCAGACCGAGCAGGGCATCGCTCAACGCGTCGCGTTGGGCCAAGTCGAGATAAGGGGAGACCAGGTCGTCGAACTTTGCCCGCGCCTCGCCCGCACTCATAAAGTTATCCGGCTCGCCCTTGGGCACCACGACCTTTTCTTCAAAAGTGCCGCGCGGCGTTTTGATCCGCACGATGCCGGACATGTTCGCCGGATATTCGGCCTCCGCCCAAGGATCGGTAATGGTGCTGAACTTGGCGGCCAGCGCCATGGTCTCGTTGTCGTTTAGGTGCTTGGCATAGTCGTCCCAGCCCATGGCGCCCTGGCGTAGGACCACCGCGCCGCAGAACGGCATCGAGAACTGGCCGTCGACGGCGCTGACCGGATGACGCTTAAAGTCGTCATCCTCGCCAATGATCCGCCAGCCGGTATGCGGCAAGCCGACCTCGACCGCCTCGACCTCGTCCATCTTGATGTCGTTGGCCAACCGGGTCGTGGCGATGGCGGCCATCGCCGCATGGCTGTAGCGGCACGACGGATAGGGTTTGACGCCGATATTCATCGTCTCCCAAACCGTCCCCAGGTCCGCCGCCGCCCGGGCGTTGTCCGAGTTTGGCGCGTAGGACTGCAGGAAGCCGTCCTTGCCCTCGATCGAGCCGGCGGGGCCAACGAAGCCCTCACGGGCCAGCGAGGCCGCCAGCAG
>JAQBUJ010000106.1 GCA_027623845.1 Pseudomonadota bacterium | reverse complement strand
TCAAAAGGATCTCGAGGGATTCAGACTGCTCAATTCATGTCACGCGAAAATTCACCCGATTGCCCTGTGAAGCGCGCCGTGCAGGCTTTACCCATCCCGGCAAGCCGTCTAAGTAACAGGTTCCTGCATCCGCCTCTCGGAGACTAAAATTTGAGTCCGTCCGACGCCTCGTCCACCGTCCAAGCAAGGCCCGGCGAAGCAATGCCCGGTAAGACAGCCGGCACTTCCGATGCGCTGCCGGCGACAGTGATCGTTTTCGGCAACGAGAAAGGCGGCTCCGGCAAGTCGACCACCGCGATGCATGTCATCGTTGGCCTATTGCGACTTGGCTTCAAAGTCGGTTCACTCGACATAGACAGCCGGCAATGGACGTTGACGCGCTACCTCTCAAATCGCGCCCAAACAGTCAAACGCGAGGCTTTGAGGCTGCCGATGCCGCAGCATGTGTTCCTGTCCCGCAGCGACCGTCCCATGCGCGACGAGGCCGAGGCGGAAGACAAGGCGCGCCTCGAGGCGGTGCTCGCCAAGCTGCGCACCCAGGTCGACTATATCGTCGTGGATTGTCCGGGCACCGACACTTATCTAGGCAGGCTCGCCACCTCTTATGCCGACAAGCTGGTCACGCCGGTCAATGACAGCTTCATCGACCTCGATCTTCTGGCCAATGTCGACGGAAGCACCGTCATGGTGCAGCGCCCAAGCGTCTATTCAGAGATGGTGTGGGAGCAACGCAAGATTCGCGCGAAACGCGACGGCGGGACCATCGACTGGGTCGTGCTCCGCAACCGGCTATCCAGCATCAATGCGCGCAACAAGATCGACATGGCGCGGGTTATGGAGGATTTATCGAAACGGATCGGCTTTAGAATCGCCCCTGGCTTTGCCGAGCGGGTGATCTTTAGAGAGCTGTTCTTGCGCGGCCTGACGATGTTGGACACCTTCGAGATCGGCGATTCCGGTAAACCGAAGCTCAGCCACATCGCCGCCCGTCAGGAAGTCCGGGGGCTGATCAATGCGCTGCAACTACCGAGCCGCCAGGCGGCCAGCGGCGCCGAGGGTGACAGCATGGGCGTAGCCCAGTAAGCGCCGGATTAAACGTCAATCGGTCCCCGGCACCGCGTCGGCGATCGCCCCCAGGGCATCACCGGTCAACTCGAAATTGGCGGCGGCGAATCGGCGTCCCTTGATGCGGTCGTAAAATTCCAACGCTTCAACATTGCCGGGCTGGCACTGCCAAGTGATCCAGGTGCCGCCGCGTTCCAGGCAAATCCGCGAGAGCGCGCCGACCAGGCTGCGCCCGGCGCCAGAGCGCCGATGGGCCGGCTCCACGAAGAGATCGATCATATGCAGGCCCGGCGTACCGACGCCGACATGGAACGAATCACAAAACAACACATAGCCTATGATCCGGCCCTGGTCTTCGGCCAGGATCGTATCAAATCGTCGTTCCGCGCCAAAGCCATAGCGACGGAAGGAATCCGCGTCGAAAGGCGGCGGCGGTTCTCCTTCATGGGCCGATAACGCCGCAGCCATCTCGGCGACCCGCTGGCCATCCGACGGCACTGCCGGACGAATTTGACAACCGCTCATCGACCCCTCTCCCACTCGCCGTCCGACCCGATCAAGATGATCGCTGGATTTCAGGCCATTTAAACCAACATAATAGGGGGGAAACCAACCGGACGGACACCGTGATGGCCGGCAAACAAAAGGATTTGCAGGAAACCGAGGGGAACGCGCCATTAAAATCGCGTCCCGTTTCGGCGCAATCCGAGATCGATGCTTTCGTCGGACAATCCAAGCAGTCTCCGACCAGCGAGATCGACGCCTTCCTGGGCAAGGTGCGCCAAATGCCGCCATCGGTCGGCGCCGGCAAGCGTGGCCGGCTGATCTTCGCCATGGACGCCACCGCCAGCCGCGAGCCCAGTTGGGATCGGGCCTGCCATATTCAGGGTGAGATGTTTCAGGAAACCTCCGAGCTTGGCGGTCTGGAAATCCAGCTTGCCTATTATCGAGGCTTCGGCGAGGTTCGCGCGACCAAATGGATGACGGATTCAACCAAATTGCTGCATGAGATGACCCGCGTGCATTGCCTTGGCGGCCAAACCCAGATCGAACGGCTGTTGCGCCACGCCGTCAAAGAAACCCGCAAAGAGCAAACCCAGGCCTTGATTTTCGTCGGCGATTCCTTTGAAGAAGATATCGACAAAGTCTGCCACGCGGCCGGCGAGCTGGGCATGCTAGGGGTGCCGGTGTTTTGCTTTCATGAGGGGGGCGACCCGATCGCCCGGCGCGGGCTTGAGCAGGTCGCGCGCCTCAGCAAGGGCGCGTATTGCCCGTTCGACGCCTCCAGCGCCCGCCAACTTCGTGAACTGCTGGCGGCGGTCGCGGTCTATGCCGCCGGCGGGCGGCGGGCCTTGGAAAATTACTCCAAGCGCAAGGGCGGCGAAGCCCTGCGGCTCACTCACCAAATGCGGAGCTGAACACCCGTCCATGCTGCATCTTCTCGTCCTCGGCGTGTGTCTAGCCATCGGTATCGGCTTGGCCGGTTATTGGTTGTTGAACACTGAGCCGGCAAAACTACGCTTTGTCCTCAAATGGAGCCTGATCACCGTCGCCGCCCTGGGGGTCATGGCCCTGGTGGCAAAGGGGAACCCCGCTTATCTATGGTCCGCGGGATTGTTCCTACTGCCGGCATTGATGCGGTGGCGCCGGATCGTCCGGCACTTTCGCAATGCCGCCAAGACCGCCGCCGGGCCGAGCCCCGGGCAAACCTCTACGGTACACTCGGCTTTCCTGGAGATGGTCCTGAACCACGATACCGGCGCCATGTCCGGTACGGTCACCAGCGGCCAGCATGCCGGCCAGCAGCTGGAGAAAATGAGCCTGGAGGCATTGCTCGACCTGTTGAGCGAATGCCAGTCCGATCCTCAATCCGTGCAATTGCTGGAAAGTTTCATCGACCGAGCCCATGGTGACGATTGGCGATTCGCCGAGGCCGGTCCGGCCGGCGGTTCGGGCGGGGCCATGCCGGGCGGCGCGATGAGCCGGGCCCAGGCGCTGGAAATTCTCGGCCTCGACGCAAGCGCCGATGAGAAAAGCATTCGCGAGGCCCATCGCCGACTGATGTTGGCGAACCATCCCGACCGCGGCGGCTCGACCTTCCTGGCCGCCCAAATCAATCAAGCCAAAGAGGTGCTTCTCAGCACGGCCTGATGGCCGGCTTGGCTTCAACGCTCGGATATGGCATTACCCGGCTCGGTGGGCCTGAATGCCTAACTGTGATTCGCCGTAACCCTGGCCTTCACTTTGGCGATACCGGCCACGCCTGGAGTTTACATGCCCGTTCCCATACGCAAGGCGATCTTTCCCGTCGGAGGTCTCGGCACCCGGTTCCTTCCAGCGACGAAGTCGATGCCAAAGGAAATGCTGCCGGTGGTCGACAAGCCGCTGATCCAGTACGCGGTCGAGGAAGCGCGCGAGGCCGGCATTGAGCAATTTATCTTCGTCACTGGCCGCGGCAAGACCGCGATCGAGGATCACTTCGATCATGCCTATGAATTGCAGACGATGTTGGAATCGCGGCAACGCGATGAAGCCCTGGCGGTGGTCAAGGCAACGATCCCGGCACCGGGTCAAATCGCTTATACCCGGCAGTTGGAGCCCCTTGGCCTTGGCCATGCGGTCTGGTGCGCCCGAAACTTCGTTGGCATGGAACCGGTCGCCGTCCTGCTTGCCGATGACTTGATTCTCGGCAAGACCGGCTGCCTCAAGCAAATGATCGAAGCCTATGACGACGTCGGCGGAAATATGGTTGCGGTTATGGAAGTGCCGGAAGAGGACATATCCTCCTACGGCGTAATCGCTCCCGGCGACGTCCAGGATCGTTTGATCGAAGTTCGCGGCCTAGTAGAAAAGCCAACGGCGGCGGAAGCCCCCTCGAACCTGGCGGTCGTCGGTCGGTATATCCTCCAGCCCAGGGTGTTCGAGGATCTCGGTCGCTTCGAGCGCGGCGCCGGCGGCGAAATCCAATTAACCGACTCGCTTGCTCGCCAGCTTGGATCAGCACCTTTCAATGGTTTCCGGTTCGACGGCCGGCGGTTCGATTGCGGCAGCAAGGTCGGCTTCCTGGAAGCCAATATTGCCTACGCGCTCGACCGCGACGACATGCGGGACGACGTCTCGCGGATTCTCAAATCCTTCTGCTGAACAGGATCGCCCTATGCGAATCGCGATGATCGGGACCGGGTATGTCGGATTGGTGACTGGCGCCTGCTTTTCTGAGTTTGGCGTCGATGTCGTCTGCGTCGACAAAGACGTATCGAAGATCGACAGGCTCAAGCGGGGCGACGTACCGATTTTCGAGCCCGGATTGGAAGACCTGGTCGCCAGCAATGTCAAAGCCGGTCGCCTGACCTTTACCACGGATTTGAAAAGCGCCGTCGCCGGCGCCGATGCGGTGTTCATCGCCGTCGGTACGCCCAGTCGGCGCGGCGACGGGCACGCGGATTTGAGTTATGTCCACGCCGCCGCCGAGGAAATCGCCGAAGCGATCACCGGATACACGGTGGTGGTCACGAAATCGACGGTACCGGTTGGTACCGGGCGAGAGGTCGAAGCGATCATCCGCCGGGTTCGCCCGGACGCCGAATTCGACGTTTGCTCAAACCCCGAGTTTCTGCGCGAGGGTGCGGCGATCAACGACTTCATGCGGCCTGACCGGGTGGTTATCGGCGCCGACAGCGATCAAGCACGCCAGGTCATGCGGGCGCTATACCGACCGTTGTTCCTGATCGAAACGCCGATCGTCTTCACCTCACTGGAAACCAGTGAGCTGACCAAATACGCCGCCAATACCTTTCTGGCGACGAAGATCACCTTCATCAACGAGATCGCCGATCTCTGCGAGAAGGTCGGCGCCGACGTCCATGATGTCGCCAAGGGGATCGGCCTCGATGGCCGGATCGGCAGCAAGTTTCTGCACCCTGGCCCCGGTTATGGCGGGTCGTGCTTTCCCAAAGATACCCTGGCCCTGGTCCGCACGGCTCAGGAAGTCGGCGCGCCGTTGCGTATCGTTGAGACGGTGGTCGACATCAACAACCGGCGCAAAAAAAGCATGGCGGCGAAGATCATCAATGCCTGCGGCGGTGACGTGACGGGTAAGACGATCGCCGTTCTCGGCGTGACCTTCAAGCCGAACACCGACGACATGCGCGACTCTCCCAGTCTGGACATCATTCCGGCGCTACAGGCCGCCGGCGCCACCATCAGGGCCTATGATCCCGAAGGCATGGAAGAGGCGCGACAGGTGCTGCCAGACGTCGCATGGTGCGAAAACGCCTATGCGACCATGGAGGGGGCCGACGCCGTGGCGTTGCTTACCGAGTGGAATGAATTTCGCGGGCTCGATCTCGCGCGGGTTAAAGCGCTGCTGCGCAAACCGGTCATGGTCGATCTGCGCAATATCTACAATCCCGAAGAAATGATCACCGCTGGCTTTGCTTATAGTTGCGTCGGTCGCAGCGCCATCGCCATGGAGACCTCGCCATGAGCGATCGTCATGTCTTTCACCCGACCCTGCTGCGTGAATACGATATACGCGGCGTCGTCGGCGACACACTATTCGAGGCCGACGCCCGCGCCATCGGACGGACCTTTGGCACCCGGATAATCGAAAACGGCGGCGCCAGCGTGGCGACCGGGCGCGACGGTCGGCACAGCTCCCCGGCCATGGAACAAGCCTTGGCCGAGGGTCTCGCCTCGACCGGCCTTACCGTGCACCGGATCGGCGGCTGCGCGACACCCGAGCTGTATTTCGCGATTCATCACCTCGGTACCGGCGGCGGCGTCATGGTGACCGGCTCGCACAATCCGCCGGACTATAACGGCTTCAAGATGATGCTCGGCACCGGCCCGTTCTTTGGCGTCGATATTCATGGCCTAGGCGCGCTTGCGGCCACGGGCAATTGCGCCGCCGGGTCAGGGACCATGGTCGACGACGATATCGCGGCTGCCTATGTCTCGCGCCTAATGCAAGGAAACCGGATTAAACGACCGCTCTCCGTGGTCTGGGATTGCGGCAATGGCGCAGCTGGTCCCTCGGTGGAGGCCCTGTGTCGGATTCTACCTGGGACCCATCGGATCCTGTTTGCAGAGGTCGACGGCGATTTTCCCAACCATCATCCCGACCCTACGGTACCGGAAAATTTGGAAACCCTGATCGCGACGGTCGAGGAAACCGGCGCCGATCTGGGTATCGCCTTCGATGGGGACGGTGACCGGATCGGCGTCGTCGATAACAAGGGCCGTATCCTCTGGGGTGATCAGTTCGTCGCGGTGCTGGCCGAAGATGTCCTCGCCGAACAGCCCGGCGCAACGATAATCGCCGACGTTAAAGCCAGCCAGGTCCTGTTCGACCGGATAGCCGAACTCGGCGGCACGCCGCTGATGTGGCGCACCGGGCATTCGCTGATCAAAACCAAGATGGCCGAGACCGGCGCGCCATTAGCCGGCGAAATGAGCGGCCATATTTTCTTCAAGGACCGTTATTACGGTTTCGACGATGCTCTCTATGCAGCCGTCAGACTGATTGAGTTGCTCAGCGCGCGTGACGAGCCGCTCTCCGCCATACGTGACCGCCTGCCGCAGATGATGAACACGCCGGAATTGCGGTTTTCCTGCTCGGAGGAGCGCAAATTTACCGTTATCGACGAAGTGAAGGCGCTGCTAGCGAGCCGCACAGAGCTGGAGGTCTCCCAGGTCGATGGTGTCCGGGTTCAAACCACCGACGGCTGGTGGCTGCTGCGGGCGTCGAACACCCAAGACGCCTTGGTCGCCCGCTGCGAGTCAGCGACAGAGGCCGGTTTAGCGCGGCTCAAAACTGAATTGGCGACGATCTTGCGCGCGGTCGGATTGGAGCCACCGGCGTTCTGAAACAGCCTATTGCCGCGGCGAGATCTCGGCGACTTCGACATCCGCCGGTACCGGCACACAGGGTAGATGCTTGGTCAGCAGAATGGCGCAGGCGTCCCGCGCCTCGACTTCCCGCAACCCCATGATCAGCGCCCGATAAATTATCCCATGGCGTCGTCGAACCCGCTCCACCCGCTCGCGTCCATGATCGATGGCCGGACCAAGATGAACTCGCGCCGTCAAAATCACCGCCTGGGCGGGGCCGCTATTCGAGTAAGCGCCGACCTGAATCCCCCAATTCCTCACTGCCCCCTGCCCCACGGACTTATCCTCAAGATTGGTGAGGAATATCGGAGGACGTCTATCAGAGGTCGGTGTCGCCGACGCCTGTTCAATGACTGCCGCCGGGGTTTCCACGGCTGATTCCCCCGGCGTTCTACCGGCGGCTGCGGTCAGCTGGATAGCGTCCGTGGCTTGCCGGTTCGGCCGGGGCCGGGGTAAGGGCGGCGGCGGCAGCTTGGCAATTCGGGTGAGCTTGGAAAATCCGCGATCAAGCAACCGGATCATATGGCGGTCCCGCCGAGCGCCGGTCTTGCCGCCAAACACAACCCCAATCAGATGCTTACCATCGCGCTGGACCGACGCGACCAAGTTATACCCTGAGGCATTGGTATAGCCGGTTTTGATCCCCTCGGTGCCGGCGTAGCGCCCCAGAAGCTTATTGTGATTCCTGTAGACCCGGCCCTTGTAGCGAAACCGCTTGGTGCGGAAATAGGGATAGTATTTCGGAAAATCTTCTCGAATCGCCGTCGCCAGTCGGACCATATCCCGGGCGGTGCTGAGCTGTCTCTTGTCCGGCAGTCCCGACGCGTTGCGGAACGTGGTGCGCGTCATCCCCAACTTGCGGGCTTGTTTGGTCATAATTGCGGCGAATCGCAATTCGGTGCCTGCCATGTTCTCTCCCACCACGGTGGCCACGTCATTCGCCGATCGGGTAACCAACGCCAGGATGGCATTGCGCACGGTAATCGTTTGGCCAACCTTCAGGCCAAGCCGGGTCTGCGGTTGCCGCGAAGCGCGCCGCGAAACCTTCAACCGGGTATTCATCGTCCATTTACCGCGCTTTAAAGCGTCGAAAGCCATATACAGCGTCATGATTTTGGTAAGCGAGGCTGGGTAATTCCGTGTGTCGGCAGAGCGGGAATACAGTTCCATACCGCTCTCGCCATCAACGACCAATGACGCATATCGCGCCCAGACCGGTGTGCTGTGGCCAAGCAGTGTGGCGAGCAGGGTTATGACGAGCACGACGGCCATCGCCAATCCGACAAAACGGCGCCGCCCAAACCCGATCTTCCGGTTTCTCGACCGCCTAGCAACCACGCTTTGCCCCCAGGGACTCCAATTTCTCCGTCGGATACAGGTCGGATGTTAGCTTGCACCTGAGCTTCTGTCTATACCCCGACTCTCCGCGGACCCGAAAAAGGCTGGTATTTTCGCTGAAGAGGGATTCTTATCGGGT
>JAQBUJ010000105.1 GCA_027623845.1 Pseudomonadota bacterium | reverse complement strand
GGACAGCGACGACAGCCGCCAGCGGGAATGGGGCCGTGCTTGGGTTCAACGCGCATCCGAGGCGGTTGGAACGGATGGTTTCGAAAGCGCGATCGCCGGCTTTATCGAGACCTGGAGCGAAGTTGCCTGGATGGACATGCCGGCGCCGGCGCGGCAATCGATAATGCGGGATGGCGCCGGGCTGGTGGCGGAATTGCTGGCGGCGGGGAATGGCGACCAGTTTATCACAAAGGATTTGCTGCGCCTGAAAATGCCGGTGCTGCTGCTTGGCGGTGACCGCTCGCCAGCGCTGGCCGGGCGGATACTCGACCGGCTCGAACAGCGCTTGCCAAACCCCGAGCGCTATTGCTTCGGCGGTCTCGGTCATATGGGCCCGGTGATGGCGTCAGCGGTGGTGGCGGATAAACTACGGGCATTCTTCGGCTGAACAAGCCCCTCAATGGAGGCAGGACATGGCAGGTGACGGGAATGCGGTGGCCGATTTGGTCATTCATGGCGGCAAGGTGGCGACCTTGGATCCGGCTGACCGGATGGTCCGGGCCGTTGCGGTCAAGGGCGACCGGCTGTTGGCGGTGGGCGGCGATGCCGAGATCCTCGCCCTGGCCGGCGCCGAGACCCGGCGGATCGACGCGCGCGGCCGGCTGGTCTCGCCGGGTCTGATCGATGGTCATGCGCATATGGATCGCGAGGGCCTGAAGGAGGCCTTGCCGTCGCTGGCTGGTTGCCGGTCGATCGATGACGTTCTCCAACGGATCGCCGAGTTGGTTCGTATCACCCCCATTGGCGAGTGGATCGTCACCATGCCGATCGGCGATCCGCCGTTCTATGAGGGGGTACCGGCGGTATTGGCCGAGAACCGGTTCCCCAACCGCCGGGATCTTGACCGCGTGGCGCCCGATCATCCGGTTTATATCCGCGCCATCTGGGGCCATTGGCGCAACAGTCTGCCGTTGGTTTCGATCGCCAATACCAAGGCCTTGCAGGTCGCCGGGATCACCCGCGATACCATGGCGCCGTCACCGCATATCCAGATCGAGAAGGATCCCTCCAGCGGTGATCCAACCGGGTGTTTGTACGAGTCCGTATACAAACCCCTGGTCGAGAAGACCTTGATGGCCGGTATCCCGCGTTTCACTCTGGAGGACCGGGTTGCCGGCCTCAGACGCTCGATGCAGGTCTATAATTCCACCGGCACCACCAGCGTCTTCGAGGGCCACGGTATCGCCGGCGAAGTGCTGGCCGCCTATCAGGACCTACGCGCCGAAGGGCCGCTGAATGTGCGCGCCAGTTTGATGTTCAGCCCGGCTTGGCCCTCGACGACGGCGGCGGACGTGGGCGATCTCCTGGTCGATTGGGGGCGCTGGCTTACCGGTAGGGGGCTGGGTGACGACTATCTGCGGATGGCGGGGATCTATACCGAGTCGGATGTCTCGCCGGAGAATCAACTACGCGCGTTGTGCGGCCCCTATACCGGTTGGGCCGGGTTCAATTTCGATAGCTGCCTGCCGGAAGACGTCATGGTCGAGATGATGGTCGAGGCGGCCCGCAATGGCATTCGCGTCGGCTCCTTCGACCCGAAGATCCTGGCGCTTTACGAGCAGGTCAACAAACGCGCGGCGATCACCGAACAACGCTGGATCATCGAGCATGTCGGGATCTTCGACGCCGATGAGATCGCCCGTCTGCGCGATCTCGGCGTGGTGCTGCAGGCCTATAGCAATCGCTGGATTTGCCAGGAAGGCGAGCAACACCGAACAGCGCTTGGCGAAGCCGGGGCGTCCCGGGTGTTGCCGATGCGCGCGCTGATCGATGCAGGGGTCCATGTCTCGCTGGCCACCGACAATGTGCCGCCGACACTGTTTGACCCGATCTGGCATGTGGTGGCGCGGCGACCACGCGACGGCGATACGGTCTTGGCCCCGGATCAGCGGATCAGTCGCATCGAGGCGCTGGCAGCGGCCAGTCGGGAAGGCGCTTGGCTTAGCCAGGAGGAAGCCGAGAAGGGCACGCTCGAGACGGGAAAACTGGCGGATATCGCGATTTTCGACAAAGACCTGCTAACCGTCGATGAAGCGGAAATTCCGTCGATCAAGGCCGATGTGACGATCACCGGCGGGCGGATCGTCCACCAAAACCCGTAAAGCCTGATCCGGGGTTTTCATCGCCGGTGGTGCATTGATCGTTTTCACCCGGCCAAGGCTGGCTGGCGCTTAGGCTTACGCAAGCTCAAATCTTTTGCTGTCCGGGCGTTGCTCGGGAAGTTCAACCCCGATCAAGTCTGAGATATTCGCCGGTTCCACGGATCTTCGGTCGCATCGACTGGCAATGCGGGCCAAGCCTTGGGATGATGCGGCAAATCTGGGAGGACGTCATGGCCAAGGGTCTGTTGATTGCATCGTTTGATTTTTCGACGGCGCAAGCCGATGAATTTCACGACTGGTATGATCTGGAACACGTGCCGGAGCGCGAGGCGGTTTCCGGCTTTGGCGCCTGCGAGCGTTGGATCGGGGTCGACGATCCCAACCAGGCGGTCGCGACTTATGATCTCGATACGCTTGATGTCTTGCGCAGCGAGGCCTACCGGGCCATCGCCTATGACAACCTCTCGCCCTGGTCGAAACGGGTAACGGCCAAGTGCAACCGGATTTTGCGTTTCGAAGGGGTGCAGACCCTCCCCGGGGCGATGGACGCGCCGGCCGGCGCCGGCGGTTTGTTGCTGAACGCGATGAACATCGCGCCGGAGGCGGAGGATGATTTCAACGCCTGGTACGATGAGGAACATATTCCGGCGCTCTCGGCAGTGCCGGGAACCCTGGCGGCGCGGCGCTACAAGGCGTCGGAGGGGAGCCATCGCTATGTCGCGATCTATCATTTGGAATCGCCGGAGGTGACCCAGAGCGATGCTTGGGCGAAGGCCGTGGACACGCCCTGGAGCGCCCGGGTGCGTCCGCATTTTCAGGATCGCATCAGGATCCTGACCGGAAAATACGTGCGCGGCGGCTAAGGACGGCGCGACCGTTCGCGGCCTTGCAGCGTGGAACATCTTTGGATCGTCATCGTTGTGATCTCGGCGGTTCTGCAGACCGGACGTAATGCCGGGCAAAAGCATTTGAGTGGGCAGATGTCAGCCTTGGCCGCGGCCTGGGTGCGGTTCGGCTTCGGTCTGCCCTTCGCGATCGGCTATCTCGTCTGGGCAGTACGCTGGTTTGATTTGCCGTTGCCGGCTCTGGGGGCGGATTTTCTGATCCCAACGACCCTGGCGGCGGTTCTGCAGGTCGCCGGCACGGCGCTTCTTATTCTGTTGTTTCGATTGCGTAATTTCGCCATCGGCTCAACCTATGTGCGAAGCGAGGCGATCATCGCGGCGATCCTTGGCACGGTGTTTTTTGGCGAGGCGGTGGGGCCGTTCGGATGGCTGGCGATCGTCATCTCGGTCGCCGGCGTGGTGATGATCAGCGTGGTGCGTTCGGGGATCGGCGGTTTTGCCTTGGTCGGGTCGATCTTCAACGCCTCGGCCGGCGTCGGATTGTTGGCTGGTCTCTGTTACGCCCTTGGATCGTTTTACATTCGTCAGGCGAGCCTGTCGTTCGGGCACCCAAATTTCGCCTTCACCGCATCGGTCACCCTGGTGACGGTTATCACCCTGCAGACCGCAGGGTTGGGGCTGTATATTCTGCTGACCAAGCCAAGTGATTTTGTCGCCATCGCGCGGTTGTGGAAGCCAAGCCTGTTTGTCGGGGTGATGAGCGCTTTCGGCTCTATGGGCTGGTTCACCGCGATGACGATCCAGCGGGTCGCCTATGTGAAGGCCTTGGCGCAGGTCGAGTTCCTGTTTGCGCTCGTCGTCTCTATTTTATTTTTCCGGGAACGCTCCACCCGGAATGAAATGGTCGGCATGGCCCTGGTGGCCACCGGCATCGTGGTCCTGGTTTTGTTCGCGAAATAACAGCTTGGGCTTGCCTTTTTGACCACTTCAGCGTGGAATGCACCGGCATATGAGTGAGGAAACATGAGCGACGAAAACCTGAATGACGAGCGACCGTTGCGTTGGGTCGAGACGCCGATTGGTCGCGGGACCATTAATTGCCTGACCTTGATCGTCTTGCTGTCGCTGACGCAGCATCTTGGATATATCGCGCCTGGACCGCCTGTGACCTTGGATAATATCTCGCTTTACGCCACCTATGGCGTGGTTATCGGGATTATCATGTATTTTTGGACATCGGCTCGGCTGAAACGACAAAACAAGCGGCGTGAGGCCTTGCGCCTGCAAAGTGCCCGGGCCGAGTCTGAGGACGACGGCAATTGAGGCAATGACACTGTTACCGGCGCAGCGCAGAGCGCCGGCCAACGTAGGAGTGACCAATGATCAACGAACAGGAAGTAGCCTTCTATAACGACAGCGGGTATCTCGTTGTAGACGATATCTACAGCCCTGAAGAGGTCGCCCAGATGCGTTCGGTGGTTGACGAGTTGGTCGCCGCCGCCAGCGGCCTCACCGATCATGACAGCGTCTATGACCTTGAGCCTTCCCATACCGCCGAACGCCCCCGGGTGCGGCGGATCAAGGAGATGTACAACGTCCACCCGCTGTTCCGGAAAATGGCCGAGCACCCGAAACTGATTTCGGTGTTGAGCAAGCTGTTGGGGCCGAACTTGGTTTTGCATGGCGGCAAGATCAACATCAAGGCGGCGGAATACGGCTCTCCGGTTGAATGGCACCAGGATTGGGCGTTTTACCCGCATACCAATGATGATGTGCTTGCAGTCGGGGTCATGCTCGACGACATGACCGAGGAAAACGGCCCGCTGCTGGTCGCACCCGGTTCGCACAAGGGCCCGACCTTCGATCATCATGCCGACGGGGTATTCGCCGGGGCGATCGATCCCGAAGACTGCCCGGTCGATTTCACCAAGGCCGGGCGGGTGATCGGCAAAGCCGGCGCCTGCAGTTTCCATCATGTCCGCGCCATTCATGGCTCGGAACAAAACCGTTCCGGCAAGGACCGGATGCTGATGCTGTATCAGGTCGCGGCGGCCGATGCCTGGGATCTGCGCCGGTTCAACGAAAGCTGGGACGATCGCGAGGCTCGTATGATCGCCGGCACGTCAACCTTGGAGCCGCGGTTGGTTCAGACACCGATCCGCCTGCCCTATCCGCCGGCCCGTCATGAAGGGTCGATCTATGAGAACCAGCGGGCGGCCAAACACCGGTATTTTGATTTCGAGGCCCACCCGGACAAGGTGGCCGAATTCGCCGATTGAGCCGGTAGCCTGATCCTTCGCCGCCGCCAGAAGCTAGCGCTCAAGACCAGAACGGGCTGCGCTAGGCGATGGCGAATACCTGGTACAAGGCCAGCAGCGCCGCTGCGGCGATAACTGCGGTTGTGCCCAGGACGCCGGTGGTGCGGCCGAACGAAACGCCGACTTTACTCTCCAACCCATGGGCGTGCAGGATCCTGACGACGATCAGCGCGCCACCCAAGGCGTGAACCATCCAGGCCTCGGCGCCGTTCAATTCAACGATGCCGATCAGGATCAAGGCCATTGGAACATGCTCGGCGAAATTGCCGTGCACGCGCATGCGCCGACCCACGTCCGGCTCGCCGCCGTCCAGTAGATCGATCTGCAGGCGCCGCCGCGCGGCGATCACCCGGAATTTTAGAACCAGCAGCATCAAGCCCAGGATGGCGGCGTAGATCGCGGTTATCGCCAGCAGCACGCCTAGGCCCTCGCCTGCAATCGAGCGTCGATGCTGGAACGAGGCTCACCCGCCTGGATGCCGCCCCAAAACACCTCGAACCCGTCAGGCAGCGCGCGGTTGTTCTCTGGCGAGATCCACAACCGTAGCAGCAGGCGGTCTTGGCCAGCGGCAATGTCATCCTCGAAGGCGGTGCGGCCATGGAAGGCCACGTGGTTGTTGAGCACCTGCACGTCACCGACCTCGAAGGGCACGGTCATGCAGTTGGCCTCGGCAAGCTCGGCGAGCAGGTCAAGCGCTTCGATCTGCGCCGGACTGAGACGGGGAACATCGGTCAACTCCTGCGCCTGTTCGACGAAGGTTCGCGAGTATTGGCAGGTCAGTTTTCCGTCGCGCAGCCCGAATATCGGCATGGCGAAGACACGGTCTTGCGCCGGCAATCGATCGCTATTGGGCAGGAAGCGATAATAGGGCTGACAGAGCAGCGTGTGCAAATCTGGCCGTAGCCGGCGGATCTCATTGTACAAAAACGCGGTGCTGACGACTTTGCTTTCGCCGCCGGCGATGCCGTTGCGCACACACAGCAGGGCGATCAAATCGGTGCCATCGGTGTGAAAGCGTAGCGGCCCGTTCGAGCGGGCGCGGGCTCGTGAAGAGAGGACCGGCAAGGCGTCTGAGGTCGGGCCGCGATGCGCGCCGATTTCCTGGCCGATTTCCGGGTTGACCCGAGTTTCGTCCTTCACCTCGTCGATTAGCTCGCCCTTCACCGATTGCGGGACCGCCGTGCCGAGATGGGTGCCGACGCCCCAGAATATCCGTCGAAGATCCGCCGGATCATAGCGCTCGACCGGCAAGCCCTGGATGCGGGCGACTCCGAGCCCGTTCTCCAGCTCATCACGCAAACCGGAAAGGAACGGTTCCAGTTCGGGTAACGGAAAACCCGCCTTGGTAATTTCGGTGTCCGGGACGCCGGACAGCTTCAGCGCCGTCAGATTACGCTCGAAGGCGGCGACGGCGCCGGTCGGCCATTCGTGCAACCAGGCACCGGAGCGCGTGAGTTCTGCTCCGCTCCACAGACAGTCACCACTCAAGGCGGGATAGCTGTTGCTGGCCACGGTAACGCCCTCCAACTACCTGAGCATTTGGTCCACCGACGCGCGCGCCGATGGACCAAGCACATACTCTCTTAGTGGAGCGATCTTTCGAGACAGACGATTTCCATCTGTCTCGCTCGGACCACTAGGCGACCGCCACGCCCTGGCGCGATAGGGCGTCGAGGCTCTCGTCGAGCGCATGGGTATAGCGGTCGAACATGTCGTCGATTTCGCTCTCCGACACGATCAGCGGTGGGCAGAAGCACATGGAATCGCCAACCGGACGGGTGATCAGGCCCTGCTCGAGACAGTAGTTGCTGACCATTGCGCCGACACCGTCGGAGGCCGCGAAGGCTTCCTTGGTGGCCTTGTCCTTGACCAGCTCGGTGGCGCCGACCAAGCCAACGCCGCGAACTTCGCCGACCAATGGGTGCTCGCCGAAGCTGGTGAGCCGTTCCTGGAACCGCTTGGCGACCGTCCGCACATGGCCGAGGATGTCGTCTTCCTCGTAGATCTTCAGCGTTTCCAGCGCCACCGCCGCCGCTACTGGATGGCCGGAATAGGTGTAGCCATGACCGAACACCCCGAGCTTCTCGCTGGCGTCGGCGATTGCCTGATAGATATCATCGCTGATCATCGTGCCGGAGATCGGCAGATAACTTGACGACAGGGCCTTGGCGCAGACCAGAATGTCGGGCTTGATGTTATAGGTTTCCGAAGCCCAGAAATTGCCGGTCCGGCAGAAGCCGCAGATGACCTCGTCGACGACCATCAGCACGTCATGCTTTTTCAACACTGCCTGGATCTTGTCGAAATAGGTCTTCGGTGGGGTGACCACGCCGCCGGCGCCCATGACCGGTTCGGCGAAGAACGCCGCGACCGTCTCCGGCCCCTCGTCAATGATCATCTGGTCCAGATCATTGGCCATCCGGGTGGCGAAATCCTCTTCGCTCTCGCCGGCCTCGCCAAAGCGGTAGTAGTGCGGGTTGTTGGTATGCAGGAAGCCGGCCAGCGGCAGATCGAAGCCGGCATGGTTCAGCGAACGACCGGTCAGGCTGGCGGCGGCCAGGGTGATGCCGTGATAGCCGTTGATCCGGCCGATGATCTTTTTCTTCTCATGACGGCCGCGGGCGTTGTTGTAATACCAGATGATCTTGATCGCGGTGTCGTTGGCCTCGGAGCCGGAATTGGTGAAGAACGCCTTCGACATGGGCACCGGCGACATCTTGATCAGCCGCTCGGCCAAATCGATGCCCGCCTCGTGCGCCTTCGCGCCGAACTGGTGGTAATAGGGCAGCTTTTCGAGTTGCTTGGTCGCGGCGGCCACCAGGCGCTTGTGCTGAAAGCCGAGCGAGGTCGACCACAGCCCGGCCATGCCCTCGATATACTGCTTGCCGTTATTGTCCCAGACATAAACCCCTTCACCACGCTCGATGATCATCGGGCCTTGTTCTTCATTGGCGCGGAAATTCGTGTAGGGGTGGACTAAATAGGCGACATCGCGCGCCTCGGGTGAATTCGGTTGCAGGGCCATGGGTTCTCTCCAACGAAAAAGGCGGCGCGATTACGCATCGCTATGATGATTGGGTCGAGTATAACACTTTAAAAATCGGACGAAAGGGGAGACGGTAAGTGATTCAGGGGAATCGGGTGAACAAATTCAGTTGCAAATTACGCTTTGAAGGAAGTCTTCATCCCATGCTG
>JAQBUJ010000104.1 GCA_027623845.1 Pseudomonadota bacterium | reverse complement strand
ACCCGATAAGAATCCCTCTTCAGCGAAAATACCAGCCTTTTTCGGGTCCGCGGAGAGTCGGGGTATAATCCAGCAGCAGGTATTCCTGGCTCGGGCCTCTGGTTCGATTCTGAATTTGGCTAAGAGCCATGCCTACCCTCCACGATGGGCCGGGTGTCTAAACCTTGATTTCTCATGGTTTTAACACGCCAAGTCTGCGACGGAAGCGGAAATTCCCACATCGGTACTTATACTTCACGAAAGTCCATTGAATCAAATTTCCTAAAATTTAATTAGCAAATTAGCTATACGCAGATTGATGGTAAGCATTAAATCACCAATATCTGATGACAGCATTCTAAAAATCCTTTTCTATCAATTGGTAAACATGTTAAATTCAGATAGAACGTTAGCTTTGTTGTGTTCAACATGGACGAGCATGCCTAACTTGATCAGGCGGTTTATTCTCGGGCGGCGACATCGCGGCCAAGCCCGCGTGACGAAGGCCGCGTGGGCATTCCTGACCGGGCTTGTCGTCCTTTGCTTAGTCGGCGACCCGGTCCTGGCTCAGAACGCATCCGGCGAGTCGGTGCGCAGCAGACCACGCCTCGATTACGAGAGTTTCGGCCTGTCCTTCCGTGCCTTTCTCGGAGACAAAGACCGTAGTGGGCCGAGAAAACCGGCGGACCAACTCAACGTATTCACCAGGGTCGATGTTGGCGCCGGATATCGCTCCAACGTCCTGACAACGCCGAATAACGAACGCGGGTCGACCTATACGAAAATCAATCCACGGCTGGCGATCCGCAGCGACTGGGATCGCCACGCGATGAATCTGACGATCAAGGCCGACGCGGATTTCTTCCTGTCCGAATCCAGCGAGAACAAAGCCAATCTCAGCGGTCGCCTGGATGGGCGTTATGACATAACCGACGACAAGGTCGCGCGCTGGGGCGTCGAAATAGGACGGCGGCAGGCGATACGGGGATCCGGCGAAGACGCTGGGCCAACTTTTGAACCCCAGATCATCAACCAATATATCATCGGCGCAGGCTATACCGCCGGCCCCGGAGACAAAGTCATGCTGAGCGGGAACGCCCAACTGACGAGGGCAAGCTATGAGAAAGTCGACGGCCTGTCCCGCGATGCGCTAACCAACACGCAATTCGTGCTGGGAGGGGTCGCCGCACTATATTCGGATGGGCCGATAAACCTATTGTTCGTTCCCGGTTTGGAATTCACCAGATATGACGAAAGCGTCAATTCCGATTCCATCAGTTACGACCTTGCCGTCGGTTGGCGCGTGGACTCGTCTGCGTTGACCGCCGCCGAGGGTAAGATCGGTGTCTCGCACCGGGATTTCGATCGATCCGGAACCCCGGACATCACATCGCTTTTGCTGCAAAGCAAACTGCTATGGAACCCGACGCAACTGATTTCACTTCGCAGTAACGCCTTTGTCCAAACCGACGATACCCAGAGCGATGTGGGGGTCGGCAAAATCAGCGCCGGGGTTGATTTAAACATCGACTATGAATTGTTCGAAAACTTGGTGTTCACCTCCGGCGTCAGTTACGCAAACGATCAGTTCAAGGGTGTCACCCGAACCGATGACACCTATCGCTATAATGTCGCCGCGATGTATCTTATGGGTGAGCATTATTTCATTCGCGGCGATCTGAAGCACACGTCGCGCGGATCCGACAATGCGGCTGAGGCATTCGACGACACAACGATTTTCCTCAGGTTCGGGGTTAAGACCTGTTGCCTCTCTGACACGGGTCTGGTCGATGCCTTCGGGGAGGGAGTGTTGGATGTTTTCCGCTAAGCCCCTATTGGCGCCCCTGGCCCGCGCGAGCGTCGCCGCCGCGCTGATCCTCGCCCTGGCCGGATGCTCGCTGCTCGATGAGCCGCAGATACCGCGTCGCCCGGCCACGCCGGCGCATAATGCCGACCTCTCAAGCTATGAATTCGCACCGGGAGACCAAATCCGCATCACCACGCTGGAGCACACCGATCTCTCGATGGAGACAGCCGTCGCCGATGACGGAACCATCGAGATGCCGCTAATCGGGGCGATCAAGGTGACCGGTCTTACCGTCTCGCGATTGCGCGACGTGGTGACCCTGGCCTTGGATCGGGATTACATCGTCAGCCCCAAGGTCAATGTGGAAATCCTGAAATACCGCCCATTTTATATATTGGGCGAGGTGAAATCGCCGGGTAGCTTCGAGTATCAAGCAGGCATGGACGTCCGCAAGGCCGTCGCATTGGCGGGTGGGTTTACCCGCCGGGCCTCGCAAGACTCGATCGAGATCACCCGCCCGGTCCTGGGCGCCAAGCGATCCTTTCCAGGCCACAAGGACACCCGTGTCCTGCCCGGCGACGTGATTGAGATCGAAAGACGTTGGTTTTAGAATGACAAGATTCCACGCAATGACGTCGCAAGAAAAGCGGAGCCCGACTTGAGCGAAGTCGTACAATTCCCGAAACCGCGTGGCGGCGTCCTGCCCATGGTCGAGCAGGCGCAGGTCATGCACCCGGGCCATAGCGAGACCGATCGGCAGATCGATCTGAGATGGCTGTTGGGCGTCCTGCGACGGCGCAAGGTCATAGTGATGTTTTGCGTTGCGGTGATCCCGGTGCTCGTAACATTTATCGTCTTCAACCTGACACCGCGCTACCAGGCGCAGGCACGGATCCTGATCGAAGGAAACCGCGACAAGATCGTTGACATCAAATCGATGCAAAAAGACATCGCTTTCGACATGAGCACGGTCGAAACAGAGGCTGAAGTCATCCGTTCTCGGGAAACCGCGATCAAAGCCGTGGAGCGACTGGGCTTGCTCGACACTCCGGAGTTCAATCCGGCGTTGGCCCCAAAAGTCGAAAAATCGACCTTCGCGAAATGGTCGGAAAAGATTCTCGCCCCACCACTTCATTGGTTGCGCACCAAAGTTAAGGCGCCGATTCTCGATCGGCTAATACCCCTTGGATCCGCCGAACCGGTCGCGGAGCCAAGCCGCGAGGAACTTCTGGAGCGCGCGGTCGAAAAGCTTCTGGGCGGCACCTTCGTGATCCCGGCCCCCTTGGCCCGCGTGATCACCGTGCAATTTTCTTCCACCAATCCTGAACTCGCGGCGCGCGCCGCCAATACCCTGGCCGAGCTTTATATCGAGGGCCAGCAAGAGCAGAAGGTGAAGGCGTCGGAACGGGCCTCAATCTGGCTGACGGACCGGGTAGGCGAGATGCGCGATCAGGTGGTCGACTCACAGCGCAAACTCGAAGAGTTTCGAAACACGGCGGGGATTGTCGAAATCGGCGATGCAACCCTGTTGCGCCAACAGATCTCACAACTGACCAAGACCTTATTGACGGCGGAGACCGATGGCGCCGAAGTCCGTGCGCGGTATGAACGGGTTCGCGATCTCGTCGATAAGCCCGGTGGTCTGGAAAGCGCCGCCAATGTGCTGGATTCTTCCTTGGTCTACACGTTGCGCCTCCAGGAGACGCAGCTTCAGAACACCCTGACCGAGCTGCGGTCGCGTTATCGCGACGGCCACCCGACGGTCGCCCAAACGATTAGTAAACTCAGCGATCTGCGCGCCACTCTCGCCGTCGAAATCCGCAAGATCCTTGGCCGTCTTGAGACGGAAGCGGGCATATCAGACGCAAAAATCACAAAAATAAAAGACCTGCTCGACGACTTGGAAGTTCAGTTCGACTACGAGCGCGAGGCCGAGGTGACGATTCGTGCACTGGCGACCGAAGTCAACGCCAACAAGCAGCTTTACGAAGTCCTGCTGGAGCGACTGAAGGAAACCGATGTGCAGGACCCCACCCTACAACAGGCTGAAGCGCGCATCATCAGTCGAGCGATCACGCCGCGTACGCCGGTATTCCCGCGCAAACGGATCATGATTTTCGCCTCGCTTCTGGTGGCGATCGTGCTCGGCGTGCTGATGGGGATTGGCCTGGAATATTTGATTCCGGGATATCGCACCCTGCAAGAGTTGGAACAAGATACCGGCTTCCCGGTGCTCTCTATGGTGCCGTCAGAACGCGCGGTCCGTAATCGAAGCCATCCGGTGTTCCGCTTCGTCTCTGAGCGGCCACATGCGAGATTATCGGAATCGATCCGTAAATTGCGCACCGCCCTGTCCATTGCGGCGGGCGAGCATTCAACCCGTCACATCGCCGTGACGTCCTCAATACGGGGTGAGGGCAAGACCTCGACCACCCTTGGCCTCGCGGCCGTCTCCATCCGGGCCGGTCGCCGGGTGCTGGTGATGGATTGCGACATGCGTTTGCCGAATGTCCATACCCAGCTCGGGGTCGCCAACTTGGTTGGC
Source organism: Pseudomonadota bacterium (assembly GCA_027623845.1). Classification (GTDB taxonomy): domain Bacteria; phylum Pseudomonadota; class Alphaproteobacteria; order Thalassobaculales; family Thalassobaculaceae; genus JADHLJ01. The sequence continues at coordinate 4,172 of JAQBUJ010000104.1, read as the reverse complement.
ATGTCGGACCTGCTGACCGGGCAAGCCACCTTTGATGATGTGATGGATTTCGACATGCTCTCCGGCATCCATTACGTCACCGCCGGACCACAGACCGAAAATTCCGAAGATCTGCTGAACTCGGAAATCATGACGCAGGTGATCGCCCGGGCCAGCCGGCAATTCGATCTGATCCTGTTCGACACCCCGCCAGTGCTGTCGGTCTCGGACGCGCTGGTCCTGCTTCCCAAGGTCGATCAGACCGTCTTTTGCGTTAGATGGGAAAAGACTCCGCGCGAGTCCGTCAACCGCGCTTTGCGGATCATCTTGGAGACCGGCGCAAGATTGCCGGGGACGGTTCTGACCCATGTGGATCTTAATATTCAGCGTATGGTTTATGGCCAGGATTACACCTACTACTATTATTACGGCGCCAACGCCGATGCCTGAGCGGCGGGTGTGAGCGCTAACAACGCCCCCATTACCGGCGATGAGCCGGACCGGGTGATGATTTACCGGTTGGGTAGTATCGGCGACACGGTGATCGCCCTGCCGTGCCTGAAGTTCCTTCGCCAACGATTTCGATCCGCAAAAATCAGCCTTCTGACCAACCATCCACGCCGCGGCGAAGCACCGGTGCTATCGGTGATTGGGCCCATGGGGCTGGTCGATACCACCATTCCGTATACCGTTGGCGAGCGAGATCCATTGGCGTTGTGGCGTTTGGCCGACCGGATCCGCCACGAGGCGCCGGATCTCGTGGTTTATCTCAGCGCCAATCGAGGCACCGTTAAAATGCTGCGCGACACCTTGTTTTTTCGGTTTGCCGGAGCTAGCAAAATTCTCGGTATGCCTTCTACGTCCAGTCTGCGTCGTCCAAGAGAGACCGGTCCCGACGGGGAGGTTGAATCGGAAGCGGCGCGTTTGGCGCGGTGCCTGGCGCCGCTGGGGACCGTCGATCTGCATAACCCAGCCAGTTGGAGTCTGGATTTTACCCCCGAAGAAACCCGGTTCGCGCAGGAGAAGCTCGATGGCCCGTTCCGCGGAATTCGCTTCGTTGCCGCTGCGGTCGGCGCCAAGATTAGAGCGAAAGACTGGGGCGAGCCGGCCTGGGCAACAGTACTAGGCGAGTTGACCCAGCGGCTTGGCGGACAGGGCTTGGTGATGATTGGCGGACCGGATGACCAGGACCGTTCGCAAAGGCTGGCGGCGATCTGGGACGGGCCCTGTCTCAATCTCTGTGGTGAAGCCTCTCCCAGGCAAAGCGCCGCCGTGATGGCTAAGGCCTCGGTATTCATTGGCACCGATGGCGGTCCGATGCATCTGGCGGCTGCCGCGGGCACAGCGTGTTGCGCGTTGTTCGGCCCTTACAACCAACCGCGTCAGTGGCATCCTCTTGGTCAGGGGCATCAGATTTTCCATGTCGCCGACCTCGCCACCGTCGACCCAAAAGCCTTCGCGGACGCAGCGGCAGGACTAGGCAGAACCGTAAGCCTCTGAAATATTGTATGAAATACTTTTAGTTAGGCCTCAACGAGCCAATTGCTTCAATTTATCTGAAAATCATGATACTTTGTCGTTCCAGCGCTGGACCGCCTCTTGATCCAATGTCATTCTAGCGCCACGTATTCATGAGGCCGGTCCGGCCAGCGAACGGACCGGGAAACATAAGCGAGGACATCATGTCCGACCATAAGAACACGCCTACCGAGCAGATGGGTATCCAACAAACGGGCGCCCAACAGACTGCCAGCGCCGTATCGGCGACCCGGCGCGCGGCCCTGGCGAAGCTTGGTCTGGGTGTCGGCCTTGCCTATCTCGCGCCGACGGTGCTTCGGATCGACCGGTCGGCCCATGCCATGGGACCATCCTGCGCGGCGAACCCAAAATTCTGCGTGTGACGCGAGCAACTTGGCGCTGCCTAGCATTTGGACATTCGAAGGACTGACCGAGCCGTTCACGGTTTCCGGCGATGCGGCCCCGCTGGTTCTGCGTGAGCTTGCAACGCTGCTGCCGGGATGGAGACCGGCCCCTGGTGAACACGGCGCCGGTAATGCCGTCCACATCACGTTCAACCAGACAGGCAACGCCATTCACCTTCTCGACTCCGCCGGCCAGGAAATCGGAGGCGATTTCAATCCATCCCCCGATCCCTTTTCCGCCGCCTATCGCCTGACCGCCGCGCTGTTCGAGGTGATGGCCTTTGCTCAGCCGAATGGACTGGTCCTGCACGCCGGCGCGGTCATGACTCAAAACCAGGCCATTGCTTTCGCCGCTCCATCTGAAACCGGGAAAAGCATCCTTGGAGCGGCTTGTGCGCTTGCCGGCAAACGATTGCTGGGGGACGATCGAATTATTGTTTCCAGTACCGGCGATACCAGCACCGGCAATCGGCACATGGCGCATCCACTCGGTCTGGCTCAGAAAATCCGTCTCCCCTTGCCGGATGCGATCGTGGATGAATTCGCCCCGCTGCTCTCACTCCGGCCAGGCCGCCGGATCGCCGACAGTCTGTTCCTTGATTGGGACGAGGCCGTGCAGATGCCGCCGGGCAAAGCAGTACCGTTATCCGCCTTGGTCTTGCTGCACCGCGACGGCACCACACCGCCACGGATGGAGCGGCCTTCGCAACCCCAGGCCGTGCGTACCCTATTGCAATTGTCAGCGGCTCCCGGAGGTCCAACTCGCCATCTCGCGGCGGTTCGGGCGTTGGTCGATCATGTCCCGGTGACCACGTTGCACTATGCGTCCTGTTTCGAGGCCCTGGACGCGATCGCAGATCTTGGCCATACGCCCCGCCGAAGCCCGCATCCAACGCCGGTCCGAATGGCGGAAGGCGGCTGACATGGCGCGGATCATTGAGCGAGACCCGGATACCAGCGGAACCGAAGTCGATGGCGAAATCTTCCTGATCAAGGCGCGTGAGGAGGATATTCATCATCTCGACGCCATCGCTTCCGGTCTCTGGCGGTTTCTCGAACACCCCCGCGACGAGGATGAGCTAGAGGACGTAATGCGGGCGGCCTTCCCCGATATACCGCAGGAAACCATCGACGCCGATCTGACCCGAACGCTGGAGACGTTGATCGAAGCTGGATATCTGCGGTGGCAGCCCTTCCAAGGCCGGCATGACTGAGCCCACACCAGGGCGCGCGCTCTGGCGGGCATTGCTGCGAGAAGAGGCGCTCACCGCGCCATCGACGCCGTTCCCGCCGGATCTTCTGACTCGCTTTTGCGGTCTGTTCGGCCCCAGTCTGATCGACAATGCACTACCCGGTGTCTTGGATCCGGGTCTGGTCCGCCAAGCCCGGCTGCTAAACCGGTTATCGACCCAACGTCAGCGTGACGCGGTGGCCGGGTTGGTGAATGGCGGCCACCGGGTGGCGGCGATGAAAGGCTTCGCGACCAGCCGGCTTTACCACCGAGATCTCGAGGCGCGGACCACCGGGGACATCGATCTTTTGGTGGAGCCCGGCGAGATCAAATCCCTGGTTGCCCGGCTTCTTGAGCAGGGATACCGAGCCTCCACAGAATTACCGCTACCGCCCTGGGGGTTTGTTTCCGAGGCCAGTTTTCTCCCGATGACCTCAGCCGACGGTCTGGTGGATATCGATCTGCATGTCCTGCCGGACTGTTATCCGCTGGCAATCGGTCTATCCACCGCTGCGGTGTTCGAGAGCGCCCGCGCGATCGCGTCGGAGGCGTTTGTCATTAAGGCGCCCTCGGCTGAACACATGCTGCTGATCGCACTTTCCAATGCGACCAAGGAAAAACTCGGGCCGTAGAGCGTGAAAAGCCTGCTCGACATCGGCCGGATTCTGGCCAGCGAACCGGCGCTCGATTGGGAATTCCTCGACCGGACGATGGCCGCCGCCCGACTGACGGCGCCGGGTAAGGCGGCGCTCGCCGCCATCAACGTGCTCGGCGGTCATTGCGATATTGCCCCGCCGAATGGCGCTTTCGCGGCGGCGCGCTTCGCCGATGCCGTTGGCGATCTTGAGACCGGGTTCGCTGGCGGTTTTCCGTTTCAACGCAAGTTGTCGCGGGAAATCTTCCTCACCGCCGAGCCACGGGTCGCCTTGCGCCGATTGGGTGACCGACTTATACCACCTTCCATTGATCAGAACCCATGTGCCCAATCCCGGGTTCCGATGGACATTATGGTCCACGGTTCCTGGGTGAGCTTGATCCAT
>JAQBUJ010000103.1 GCA_027623845.1 Pseudomonadota bacterium | reverse complement strand
CCAGTCGAGCCGAGACCGGCTCGCCAAATCGAGCCAGCTGTTCGGCCCCGGTGACCAATTGCTCAAACCGCAGGCGGCCATAGCGGGCATGCAAGGCGAACATCGCCCGCGGCGCCAGGGGCAGAGCGATCACCGCGCCTTGGTCAGCGGACGGCAGCGCCGGAAAATCCAACCGCTCATACCGCTCGGACAGGGGGTCGAACACCACGCATGATCCAGTTGCCGACAATCCGGCCGAAGAGGGTAAGGTTACCGACAGCGCGAAATAGCCGGCCACAGCGGCATCGGTGGCCCGCCCGCCCTCGACCAGCACATCACGCATGATCAGCGCAGCGCGGGGTTCATCCGCCGCCACCCCGCCGAAAAATCCCTCTTGGACCTCGAAGGGTTCGGCGCCGCAGGCGACCAACGTGGTAAGACAGACAAGCGTCGCCGACGCTCGAGCAAGAATGCGCATAATCGGAAATATCCGTCTATTGTGGTGTCGAGCTTGATCTTCGGCCTCATAGCGCTGATATGCAGTCCCATCGGGGCGGAATGGACCTTGTCCGATGATACGCATAGCCGGCCTTGCCAAACTTCTGGTTGTTATCCTGAGCATAATCGCGGCTGGTGTGCTCGCACCGCTCCGCGAAAGCATGGCGGAAGGCCGCACGCCAATCCGCGACACGGAAATCGAAGCTACCATCCGAGCCTTCGCCGCGCCACTGTTCACGGTGGCCGGTCTCACCCCGGAGGCGGTGCGGATCTATATCATCAAAGACGAGACACTCAACGCCTTTGTCGCCGGTGGACAGAACTTGTTCCTCAATTCCGGGTTGTTGATGGAAACCGAAAACCCGGCCGAACTGATCGGCGTCATCGCCCATGAAACCGGCCATATTTCCGGCGGCCATCTGGCCCGGACCACGGGGGCCATCCGCAACGCCTCCAACGCCGCCTTACTGGGTTTGATTCTCGGTGCGGCGACAACATTGGCGACCGGTCGCCCCGATGTCGGTATCGCGGTGTACCAGGGAACGACCGGCGCCGGCCAAGCAGCGCTTCTGCAATACAGCCGGGCCCAGGAATCATCCGCCGATCACGCCGCCGTTCGGTTTCTCGACGCAACCGGTCAATCGTCACGCGGCATGCACGACTTTCTCGAAACCCTGAGCGGCGAGGAATTGTTGGCGCCGGCACGCCGCTCCCCCTATGCCAACACGCATCCGCTAACCCGGGACCGGATCAACTTCGTCGCCAACCATGCCGCCCGGTCACCGTTCACCGAGGCGGAAACGTCGGCGAAATTCAACGCGATGCACGCTCGCATGATCGCCAAATTAGCCGGATTCCTGCTCTCGCCGGCACGCACCTTCCGGCGCTATCCCGAGACCGACCAATCGGTCCCGGCGCGCTATGCACGGGTCATTGCAACCTATCGCGAACCCTCCCCGAAACACGCGTTGAAACTGCTCGACGGGTTGCTCGACGCGTTTCCCGAGGATGGTTACTTTTGGGAATTGCGGGGCCAAATCCTCGCCGAGTCCGGACAACCTCTGGAGGCCCGCATCGCCTACCGCAAAGCCCTGGCCCTGCTTGAGACCGCGCCGCTCGTCGAGGGCGACCTGGCGCGGGCCGAACTGGCGATCAATACCGACGAGTCCAACCGGGCCGCCCTCGAACATATGCAAAGTGCGATCCGAGAAATGCCGAACTCCGCCTTCGCCTGGCACCTGCTGGCGACCGCCCAAGGCCGCAATGACATGCCGGGTATGCTGGCGCTATCGCTGGCGGAGGAAGCGCTGTTGCGCAACCAAGTAAAGAATGCAGTCCAACAGGCAAAGCGCGCGCAGCACTCTCTCAAGCGGGGCTCGCCTGGATGGTTGCGCTCGTTGGATATCGAGGAATTATCCAAGCGACGCTTGAAAGACCGTGATCGTTAGACACATTATGCGATCGTCGATCGGCCTCACGGTGATGTGGCTGGACTGAACCGGTCGCCCTCTTCCACAATCCCCTCTTCCACAGTCCCCCCTTTCACAATCAACGCGACGTCCTTGCAATCTTGGATCTTTTTCATGACCAGCACCGCCCGCACCCGGTCCACTTTCGCTGTCGTCTTGCTGGTTTGCGCCGGCTTGCTGTCCTCTGCCGCCCGCGCCGCGGAGGACAGCCCGTTCAGCCCGGCGCAAAAGGCCGCGCTCGATCGTTTGATCCGGGACTACATCATGCAGCATCCGGAAGTGATTATGGACTCGATGCAGGCGATGCAGGAGCGCGAACAGTTGGCGCAGACACGTCTCCAAGCAGAGCGCGTCACCTTGCTTAGCGACGCGATCGAACGCGATCCAAACGACCCGGTGATGGGCAATCCCGATGGCGACGTCACCCTGGTTGAGTTCTTTGACTATCAGTGCGGGTATTGCAAACGGATGCTCGACCCGTTGCTCGACTTCGCCCGCAGCGACGGCAACTTGCGGATCGTGTTGAAAGAGTTTCCGATCCTCGGCCCGGAATCGATGATCGCCGCCCGCGCCTCGCTGGCGGCGCACAAGCAAGGCAAGTATGAGGCCTTTCACGTCGCCCTGATGCGGTTGCGCGGCCGCCTGTCGGAACCGGCGATTTTTCAAACCGCGCTCGAAGTCGGGCTTGATACCGAACAGCTCCAAAAGGACATGGACGCCCCGGAGGTGATCGCGCAGATCCGCAAATCCCGCGAGCTTGGCGAGGCGCTGGCAATTCGCGGCACGCCGGCTTTCGTTATCGGCGGCAAAATCATCCCCGGCGCGATGCGAGACGGCCAACTGAAAGACCTGGTCACACAGCAGCGCACCAAGGGTTAAACCTAAGCCCAATTTATGTGAGCAAGGGCAATTCCAACCTAAACGACAGCGCTCTATGACCGTCGCGGCGCGTCGCGGCTGAACGCATAAACCGAGCCGGCCAACACCAGGGTCACGGCGACGGCGGCGAAGACCACACGATAACCAAGAGCGGTCGCCACGCCCTCCACGGCAAACACCTCTACCAGCCAACCAGTCGTGCCCTGCAGCACGAAAATGAACCCGACCCCGATCAGGTTGATAACAGCGATCGCCCGACCAGCACGGTATTCCGGCACGAAACTTCGGCAATGCGCCGCCAAAGTCACGAAAATCGGTGCGGCGAAGGCGAACACCGCAAACAACGCCACCACGACATATAACGGCGGGGCCGGTAACACGGCTAGCACCACCAAGGCCGTTGTCATGATCCCGACACCGCCCAGCACCACCCGTTTTGGACTGTTGAAGATCCGGTCCAGAGGCCCGTAGGCGAAAGTGCCAGCGTTCAAACACAAGACCATAGCAAACAGGATCAGGCCGGCGCTTGCGGGGTTGAAACCGTGCACATCCCTGAGATAAGGACCGGCCCAAAGACCGCCGACAGTGGTGAACGGCGCCGAGAAACACAGCGCCATAGCAAAAATCGGCCGCAGATTTCGGTCGAGGATCACTTCAACCAATCCCCGCAAGGCCTCTCCCAGCGTTTCGCGGGGCCGCGGGGCCGCATCCGCCTCGGGGCGGTCCCGCACAAAACTCCAGATCAGGGCGGTAATCAGAACGGAGACACCGGCCAGTGCCAGGAAGGTTTCGCTGAAGCCGAAGACCTCCAATGATATCGCCAAGGGAGCTGTCGAGAGCAAACCACCGAGCCCGCCGGCGAGCGCGATCACCGTCGCCGCGACGCTGGCGACCCGTTCCGGCGGCGCCCAGGCGACCACCAATAGATACATGCCGGTGATCGATGCGCCGTGCCCGACACCGATCAACACCCGGGCGGTGGTCAATCCCCAGGCGCTATCGGATAGCCCGAACAGGATCATGCCGGCGATCGCCAGGAAACTGAGGCCGGTCACCATCTTGCGCGGCCCGAACCGATCAAGCATCAGCCCGACCGGCAATTGCACCGCCGCCGAGGCCAGGAACATCGCCCCGGTCACCAGGCCGATCGACGCCGGGCTGAGCCCGTGCGTATCGGCCAAAGCCGTCGCCAGGACCGCACCACCGGTGCGGTTCATCTGCACGAACAACAGGAACAAGCCCATGATGAGCATGATCCGCCACAGACCTTTCCCGTCAAAGGGCCGGGATGCCGGATCGGACGGCGAATGCGGGATGGCGTTAGGACCGGTCACTGGTTTTCGTCACGGGACGGCGTCATTGGGCGTCGGGCTGCCGGCTCGGATGGGCCGCCGCGAAAGCCTCATGCGCCTCACAGGCCTTCCAGATCCGCTCGATGGTCGGATAGGGCGAAAGATCCAGAGCGTGGCGCTGGGCGTTGAAAACCTGCGGGACCAAACAGGCGTCGGCGAGCCCCGGAGCATCCCCATGACAGAACCGCCCAGTGCCGGCATTCGCCGTCAGCATCGCCTCCAGCGCCTCAAACCCCAGACGAATCCAATGATTGTACCAGGCGATCATCGCCGCCTCGTCCTGGCCAAGCGGGCCTTGGATATAGCGCAGCACTCGCAGATTACCGATGGGATGAATATCGCAACAGACCACCGCCGCCAGCGCCCGCACCCGGGCCCGTTCCAAAGGCGCCTCCGGCAACAGCCGGGGCGTTTCCGGATAGGCCTCGTCGAGATATTCCAGGATCGCCAGCGACTGGATAATCGTCTGGTCGCCATCGAGAAGCGCCGGCACCAGACCTTGTGGGTTCAACGCCAAATATCCAGGCGCATTCTGCTCGCCGGCCCGTAGATGCACCGAAAGGCTTTCATAGGCCAACCCTTTAAGATTAAGCGCGATGCGCACCCGATAGGCCGCCGATGATCGAAAATAACCGTGAAGCACCAAGGACATGAACGCGTTTTCTCCGTCTTTATTCGACCCGCCACACTATCAAGACCAGTACCACGGCGACCTCCAAGCGAGCAGGGAAATCACATCACCCACGCGATCGCATGCAGACGGGTCACGCCAATAATGTTATGGCACGAATTCGCCCTTTCCGTTGAAACACACGCCGCCGCGGCGCCAAATCTGAAGGCTCGGTTCATGGACCTTGAAATGCTCGCCGACTTCAAACCATTGCTGCGTCCACGCCAACGTCAGGACATTTCGCTCACCCGGAACCTTCGCCAGGTTGAAACCGACCACCCGTTTATCATTTTCGCCGGCCTGTTCGATCGAACTCTCGGCGGGTTCATTCACCACAATCTGTTCTGTGCATCGGTTTCTCTTAATTATTCGAACGCCAAACTTCACGTTTGCTACACCGATGATCGCCCCTATCTAGCCGACATCATCGAGATGAACCCGCATATCCACCAGTGCTGGACAAGCGATGGTCTCGACAACCCGTTCCTCGGTTATTTCGATGGTACATCAACCCGGCAAAGCCATGATCAGCAGGCCATGTGGGAAGCCGGCGGTGCATCCGAGCCAGACTTTTTGCTGGTTCCCTGGATGATGGATCACCGGAAGCTTTCGGGATTTTTCCCCCGCGCGCACCTTCGAATCCCCCCTGAAAAGCGTGACGCGCTGCAGGCTCGGCTGACCAGCCTGGGGGTGGATACCAAGACTTGGTTTTGCACCCTGCACTATCGCGAGGCGGGCTATCTCGACCGCCCGGCCGATGGCGCGCGCGACCTGGATCAGGATCACGTCTCGGCGATCATCCAACATGTGACACGCGACCTCGGCGGTCAGATCATTCGGCTCGGCCATCCAGGAATGGCCGCCCTCGATCGCCAGGACGGCGTTGTCGATCTCAGCGTTGACGATAATTTCATGCTCCAGGCCTATGCCGTCGCACGCGCCCGCTATCATCTGCAAATTACCGATTCCGGTCCGATGGCCCTCGCCCAAGGCCTGGGCACGCCGATGGCGCTGGGCAATGCGGTCACCCAAGGGGGTGTGTTCGCCGAGGAGGGCTTGGTGCTCTGTCAGCATATCGTCAACGCGCAGGGGCGCAGGATTCCGCCGGAACTGGCCCGCAGGAAAGGCCTGCTTGATAAAAAGATCGTCGAGCGTGTCCTGGGGCCGCATGGCTTTCGGTTGCAGCGGAATTCGCTGGCCGAATTGACCGCTCTGGTCGATGACATCCATGCGCAAACCGCCGATTGCCCGGGCTGGAGAACCACAACACCGCCAGAGGTCGAGACATTTCCAGAAGCGATGGTTTGGCCGGTGCCCGATATCGACAAAGCCCACTATGTCGACTATCCGGAGCTGTTTTCGCCGACCTGACCGTCACGACGCCATCACCGAGTGCTTGAATTCATCGACCCTTGGCCCTGCCGGGCCTATGCTTCAAGATCAACCGCGACCGCGACGAATACGGATTGGCCACGATGGATTTCCCCACCGGCCCTAGGGTTTTCGACTACGACAACCCGAATTGGGCGCGCCAGTTGCTCTTGCAGCTTCGCTACAATATTCCAATCACCGACCATGATCATATCGCTCGGATCACCCAGGCCTTCATCAACCGGCAACTCCAATTTCCCATGCCGCCCGTCGACGATACAGCGAACCGCGCGGTCGCCGCGTTGACGGCGAATGGGTTCTGCCGTCTGGGCCAAGTTCTGACGGCGGGTCAGATTGCCGAGATCCGAGCTTTTCTCGATCCTTTGCCGCTCACCGATTCATCACGCACCGGCGGGCCCGGTTTCGGCCGAGACGAGGTTCCGGCCACGGTCAACGTCGCGCAATACGACGCCGGCGCGATCGCCCGGGCACCGTATTTGCGTGATTTGGCCTTCGACCCCGCAATCCTGCCGGCGGTGTCACGGTATCTCGGCGTGCCGCCGACAATTCCCTATCTGGCGTCGTGGTGGTCATTGCGCGAGCGCGGCCAGCCTCGGGACGCGCAATTGTTTCACATCGATTTTCATGATTTCAAATGGGTGAAGCTGTTCGTCTATTTAACCGATGTCGACGCGAATGCTGGACCGCATGTCATGGTGCGCGGCTCTCATAACCGGGCGGAACGGCAAAAGCGCTTCGAGGCATTGAAAAAGCAGGACACTGCCGAAAACAACGCATTGCTGGAAAGCTTCAGGCACGCCAACCGGTTCGAGGACCATCATGTCGAAGCCTTCTTCGGCGCCGAGAACCTGATTTCAATCGATGGCCGGGCCGGTGAAGCCTTCCTGGTCGATACCGCCGCTATTCATAAGGGGTTGCTCCCCACGAGCACGGATCGATTGGTGTTCCAAGCGCTCTACAGCCTACTGCCGACAATTAAGGACGAAGTCTCTGCGGTCACGGTGCCGGGCGCCTATCGACGCTACCGCGACAGCGCCGGCGACGGGGTGGTATCGGAGGCGTTCTGGCGCTATAGCACCCGGTTGATCTTGCGGGACCCGGAGATCGAAGACGACTAGTTCGGCCGACTCAACCGGCGCGCAGGACCGGGAACGTCTCACAATCCAGCTTTTGTCCCGGCTCGAGAGTCACCTCGGGAAACGGCGGCGACATCTCGCCCTGGCGCCGGATATAGGTCGCATCGGCGCCGGTGAAGCGCGCGGCAAAAGCCCGGCGTCTGGTGGATTGCGATAGATTGCCCGGCGCCCCGTGCACGGTCAGGAAATGAAAGGCGATGCAGTCCCCAGGTTCGAGACCCCAGGACAGCAGCCGATAATCATCACGGTTCGCCTCGATATCCGGCATCGTCTCGTATCCATCGTCCTGCCGGTCGTATTGAACGCCGACGAATTTGGTCGGCGTGAACCAGCGTCCCCAGCGATGCGAGCCGGCGACGAACTCGACACAGGTATCGCGCGACACCGGGTCCAACGGTATCCACAGCGAGCAGGTATCGCGCCCGTCAACGCAGTAATACGGCTGATCATGATGCCAGGGCGTGCGGTCAAGCGTCCCCGGTTCCTTAACCAGGACATGTTCGTGGAAAAGATTGACCTTCGAGGAACCCATCAGCGCGCCGGCAATGTCGGCGGCGGGGGAGTCGAAAAAGAACGAGCGGTATTCCTCGATACGCCGCCAATTGCAATAATCGCCGAAGAAATGTCCCGGCTCACCGTCCTTGGTATAGCCACGGGTATACGGTCCCGGCGTGCTCATGTTTTGTTCGATCCCCCGGCGCAGGGTTTCAATCCATTCCGCCGACAGGGCGCCCCGCAAGAGGACCGCGCCATCCTCATGAAACGAGGCGATTGTCTTATCGTCCAATAACGGCATTCCGGCGCTCCGTCTCGGTGGGTCATCCTTATGAAACGCCATAATGTCGACGATGCGCCACCCGCGCAATCTATCGGAGCTGCTCTGGCAAACGGGGACCGCTCTGGCGCGCGGCCCCCGTTCCAATCTGGCTAAACCTGTTCGACGAGCCGACCGCTCGGATGTGGTTTTAGCGCCGGATCATGCCGTAGACGCTGATATCGCCTTCGGCGATTACTGATTTTAGCAAATCGAGCCCGCGGCAAAGTTCCTCATGGGACTCCCGATACCGGCGCAATTCAACCAATTCGGCTTCCTTCAGCCCGGCTTGATCCGAATCTCCGGCATCCAGCAGCTTGGCGATATAGCGCCCGCGCACCCGGGCGGCGAGCTTGGCGACGCGCTCGACCTCATGCG
>JAQBUJ010000102.1 GCA_027623845.1 Pseudomonadota bacterium | reverse complement strand
CGATCAGCAGGGCCGGAATGTAGCTTAAATCATCACCGAAACTGTCCAACGATTGGGGAGGACCTCAGACCAAGGGCGTCACGACCTGGTTGTCGGAAGTACAGGGCCAACTCGAAATAAATCTCGCCAAGATCGGCCGCACCGCCGATGTGGTCTGCTTGGTCCGAGGGGCCGAGGAGAGTGACCCCGCCTTCACCGATATGCTCAACGCGGCCCTGCTGGACACCGGTAAAGCCGTGCTGGTCACGCCATCGGGGCACAAAGTGCAGCCGTTCCAATCGGTGGCCATCGCCTGGAACGGCTCGCGCGAAGCCGCCCGCGCCGTTGCTCTGGCAATGCCGATGCTGGAGGTGGCCAAGACCGTCACCATACTGGCTGGCACCAGTGACTATCTCACCCCTGAGGATGTCACCGCGTTTGCCGACTCCCTCAAATGGCATGGCGTAAACGCGCAAACCCGGCTGTTGTCAGCCAAGACGGACGATCTGGCCGACCATCTCCAGGCGCAGGCCCTCGACGCCGGCGCACAAGTGCTGGTGCTCGGCGCCTATAGCCATAGCAGGCTTCGCGAGTTCGTCTTCGGCGGGGTTACCGATGATATCATCAGAGGCAGCCAAATGCCGGTTCTGATGGCGCATTGAGGCGACTGGGGCCTGCATCACCCGAACAGACACAGGAAAATTTTCGGTTGATCAGGCCTCTGACGCTCTTCCGCCCCCTTTAACGAGGAATGCAGCGACATGCTAAAGAGAATCCATTTGAATTTGGCGCGGAATCCGGAATTTCCAAACGGCAGTTCCGATCATGGATACGAGTTCCTGGCGCCGCTGACAGCCGATGGCACCTTGGACGACGTCGCTTGGCCAAAACTACGAAGCCGTTGCACGGTCCGGCGTTTCTGGCCGGGCGCGGCGGACGAACATGGCCATCTTGTTCACACCCGTCACAAAACCTGGGCGTTCCACTATGACGACTCGGACAGCGACAATGACGAGCCGATCTTCAAGTTCGACAGTCATCTTTTCCGCGAAGGCGAATACGTCACGATCACCGAACATGATGGTGTCGCCAGAACCTTTCGGGTGGCCAGGGTGATCTAGGGCCATCCGTCGACAATTTTTGGAGACTTACAATGATCCAGAAATCTGAAATCTCCTCGACGCTTCCCCAATGGTGGTCACAATTCTACGCTCCCGTGCGCCAGTTTGGTGAACGCGTGGCGGAGTTCCTGTCACCGAATACGGAAGCGGCGGCGACGAAGGATCGCTATGAGATCGCCATAGAACTTCCCGGCGTCGCCGAAAAAGACATCACGATAGAGGTTCATGGAGATCAGTTAAGCATCACCGGCGAGAAACGCTCGTCGCATGAGGAAAGCGGCAAGGATTTCTACTTCTCGGAGCGCAGTTTCGGAAAATTTCGTCGCTCCTTCCGGCTGCCAACCGACGGCGATACGGACAACGTAGACGCGAGTCAAAAGGATGGCGTGCTCACGATCACCATCCCCAAACTGGCGGCGCCGACATCACAAACAAAACGGATCACCGTGAAGTCAGCGTGATACCTGCCGGCCAAGTAGGGGGCGCGGGAGCGTGCTCTGGGGTGAGATTGAGGCCCGCTACCCCCATCACGGATCGAATGGACAGGGCGTTTAACGGTCCACGCTTGATATCCACGCCGCGCTCTGCCTGAATTCTCCCGATGGTGCCAGCAGCACGGGAGCTCTCTGGAATGACCGACCTAACCGAACATCAAAAAAGTCTCAAGGCCGAGTTTATCGAAAACCGTGGCTATTGGTTTCCGTTCTGGCAACAAGTTCTGGAGATGAGTCCGGAATTCTTCGAGGCCTATTGCAATTTTTCCTCGGTGCCCTGGAAAACCGGCCCGTTGGAGCCGAAGGTTAAGGAGATGATCTATATCGCGATGGATATCGCGACCACGCATCTCTACCTGCCGGGCACCCGCATCCATATGGCCAACGCGCTCAAGCATGGCGCGACCCGGGAAGAATTGATGGAGGTTCTGCAAATCGTCAGCGTGCTGGGCATCCATTCGATGACCGAAGGCCTGCCAATCCTTGTCGACGAACTCAACAAGGCGGATATGGCCGGAGACCTGGAGGCCCTTGAACTCGACGAGAGCGCCTTGGCCCACAAGCAGGAATTCATCGACAATCGCGGCTATTGGATGCCGATCTGGGAAACGCTGCTGAAGCTCTCGCCGGACTTCTTCAAGGCCTATCTCGACTTGTCATCGGTGCCTTGGAAAACCGGCGTGTTAGCGCCGAAGATCAAGGAATTCATCTATATCGCCATCGATATTTCGACCACGCATCTGTTCCTTGCCGGCACCCGGATTCATATTCGCAATGCGCTTGGCCATGGGGCGACCAAGGAGGAGATCATGGAAGTGATCGCCCTGGTCTCGGCCTGCGGCATCCACTCGACCACCGAGGGCGTGCCAATCCTGGTGCAGGAATTGGAGCGTTTCGCCAAAGCCGCGGAGTAAACGCCGCGCCGGTCACCGCATGACCAGCGATGGCAACCAGACCGCGAGCCCCGGAAAAGCCAGCACCAATCCGACGACCATCACTTGCACCAGCACCAGGGGCACCACACCGCGGTAGGTGTCGGCCAGCGTAACTTCGGGCGGCGCGGCGCCCTTGGCGAAAAACAGCGAAAACCCGAAGGGCGGGGTCATGAACGAACTCTGCAGGACCAGGGCGATTTGCACCGCGAGCCATATCGGCACCAGGTTCTTCGCGCCCCCCACATGATCCGTGAAATCAAGGCCAAGTAGGATCGGCAGCAGCAAAGGCAGCACGATCACCGTGATCTCGATCCAGTCGACGAAAAACCCGAGAATGAAAATGATGCCGAGGATGGTCAGCAGCATTCCCCAGTCGCCCAGCGCCAGACCAAGCAGGAAATCGCGGATCTGGTCGCCACCTTCGAAATAGTTGAAGGGGTAGGAGAAAACCGAGGCTGCTAGGATGATCAAAAACACCATGGAGCAGGTGGTCGCTGTGGTGACGATCACCTCGTGCAGATATTTACGCGTGGTGCGGCCACGCAAATGCATGATCACCAGGCCGCCCGCCGCCCCGACGGCGGCCGATTGCACCGGGGTTGCGATACCGCCGATGATCGAGCCGAGCACGGCGGCGATCAGCAGCACTGGCAAGGTCAACCCGCGCCCGGCGGACAGCAGAACATCACGATAGCGAACCTTGGGGTCCCTGGGCTGCCGCGGCGCTGTCGCCGGATCGACAATGGCGCGTGCGATATAATAGACGATGAAAAGCAGCGCCAGCAGCAGCCCCGGCACCAGGGTCGAGACGAAGATCGGCCCCATCGAGATCCGCATCAGGTCCGACAGGAAAAAAAGCATGATGCCGGGAGGTAAAATGATCCCCAGCGTTCCCGCCGCCGCGACCGACCCCACCGAGTAGGACCGCCGATAGCCTTGCGCCAACATGGTCGGCAACCCAATCAACGCCAGGGTCGCGACCGATGCCCCGACCAGGCCGGCCGACGGCGCCAGCAAAATCCCCAGCACCGTCATGGCAACCGCCATACTGCCGGGCAATCGCCGAACCATGCCTTGCAGACCCAGCAGCATTTCCTGGGCGACGCCGCTTTTCTCCAACGCCACGCCCATGAAGATCAGCATCGGCACGGTTGGAAAAATCAGGCTACCGTTGATGCTGCCCCAAAGCCGCGCCGGGATGTTGAAGAACGCGACCATCGGAAACTCGCCAATCAATACACCAAGGCCGGCGAACAGGACCCCGACCCCGGCCAGGACAAAAGCCACCGGATAGCCGGTGAAAAGCATCACCGCCAGAGTGACGACCATCATCATTGGGATGTAATCGACAAGCTCCATTACGGCACGAGACCCTTTTTCGATGCCGGCGCGCGTCGACCATCCCGCTCCGGCGCCACCTTGCGGTGGACACCTCTCAACAGACGCAGGTTACGCAAGGTCACGGTAGCGCCGGCGAGCAACAGCAACAAAAAGCCAATCGGCAACATGGCTTTGAACAGGAACCCGGTCGGCGAGCCCAACAACGCGCCGGACGGTTCCTCGTCGACATAGGACCGCCCGACATAGTCGACGCCAAACCACATCACGATCAGGCAGATCGGCGCCAGCAGGACGAAAAATCCGGCGATCTCGATGATCGCCTGCGCCTTGGCCGGCAAACGCTCGCGAATGATATCAACCCGGACATGGGCGTCCCTGAAATAGGCAAAGGCGGCGGTCAAAATGATGAAGGTCCAGAACGCCGACCACTCCACCGCCTGGAACCAAACCGAAGGCGGATTGGAGAACTGCTTGGTGACGATGTCGAAGACCCGCACGATAATCATTTCCAGGATCAACACCCAAGCGACCCCGACCGCTAAAACCGTGATGAAGGTCTCGATCGGGCCGCGCGCGTCAAGCCGGCGAAAGGCCTGGCGCATCCAAATCCGACGCGCCTCTCGATTGGCGTCGAAGCGAACGCGCAACATCAAGACGGCGGGCGTAACCACCAAAGTCATCAGGGTCGAGACGGCCAGGCCGAAGACGACCACCGTGGCAAGCTGCACCCAAAGTTGCGACGTCGGGCTACCGTGTTGGACGGTCCGGTCCAGGATATCGATATCAACCTGCAGAACCATCGGAAGCAGCGCCGCGATGGTCGTCGCGCTGGTGAGCAATATCGGTCGCAACCGATGCACCGCGGTCAGCAAAAGCGCGTCCCGACCGGACATGCCACTGGCCTTGAGGCGTTCATGGGTGCTGATCAGCACAGTATTTTGGTTCACCACGATCCCAATGAGCGCGAGAATTCCAACACTGCTCATGATGATTCCGAACGGCAGATCCATGATCAGCAACCCAAGGTACATGCCGACGGTCGACAGGGCGACCGCCCACAGAATCACCAAAACGCTATAGAAACTATTGAATTGGGTAACCAGGATGATCGCCATGAGGAACAACGCGATGCCGAGCGCCTCGGGGATAAAATTCTTGGCGTCTTTCTCCTCCTCGTCCTCATCGTCATCCTCACCGCGCATTCTGGCCCGGGTGCCATCGAAGAAACGAGAGGTCACCACATAGCCCTTGATCTCGCCGCGAAACTCGTTCGGCTGAATACCCGGTTTGACATCCGCCTTGATCAACGCCGATCGCAGACCGTTGACCCGGCGGATCGTCCCGCGACGGGGCTCCGCCTTGAGCTCGGCGAAACTGCCAAGCGGCACGCGCCCCCGTTTGGTTTCAATGCTCAGCGCCGCCAGCTGTTGCACGTTCCTAAACCGCTCGGGATAGCGCAGCACGACGTCAATCTCCTTGTCGACGCCAACAGCCCGGTACTCCGTCAGTTTCAATCCTTTAGTCACCAAGCGGACGAATTGGCCAACCCGTTCAACGTCGGCGCCATATTTCATCGCTTGGGTTCGATCGACCTTTACCCGCCATTCGATGCCCGAAACCGGCAAAGAGTCTTCAATATCGCGAATATAATCAAGGCTTTGCAGGAAACCTCGAATTTTGCGCACCGCCGGCCCTATGCCATCATGCCCCTGGGATAGCACCTCGATTTGGAATGGCTTGTCGGTGGCCGGCCCGGTGCGCTGCTCCTGAAACTCGACACGAATGCCGGCGAGGTGGGCGGTGCGGCGCTTGATGTCCGCCAGGATTACCGCCGCCGGTGGTCGTTCGTCCCAGTCCTTAAGGTCCAGCTGGATCCGAGCGATGATATCCTGCGGCCCTTCTCCCCCGGCCTGATCGCGCCGCCCTACCGCCGCGTACACCGAGTTGGAAACGTCCATCGACAAAACGACCGCCTCAACCTCACGCGCCAACGCATCCTGCTCAACCAGGGAAAGGTTGCCACGGGCATGAACCACGACCAGGGCGCTGGTTCCTTCAACCCTGGGGAAGAACTCGATCTCCTGACCATGCTGCGTATACATCCAGGGCGCCCAGAGCAGCGCGCAGAACGCCAGCACAACGACCTTCGCCGGATGCTCCAGAACGATTTCCAGGAACCGGGCATAGAGCCGGGACAAACCGGCGCCCCGTTTCAGTTCCTCCACCGACTCGATTTCCTCGAAGCCACCCGCCAACCCGCCAGCCGCCAGCCGGCGATCCAAAGCCGCCCCGAGCACCGGCAGGAACAGCAAAGCCATCAACAAGGATGCAGTAAGCACCGCCAGCACGGTTGCCGGCAGGTATTTCATGAACTCGCCCATCGTGCCGGGCCAGAACAGCAGCGGCAGAAAGGCGACCAGCGTCGTCGCGGTCGACACGATGATCGGCCGGGCCATATGACGCGCCGCCAGCCCATAAGCCAGGGTTGGCGAACGCCCCGCCTTGATCTGGCGATGCGCGTATTCAACCACCACGATCGAACCATCGATCAGCAGCCCGACAACCAGGATCAGCGCGAAAAGCACCACGGTATTAGCGGTGAAACCGATCGAGGAGAGAACCAGAATACCCAGCAGAAACGACCCCGGAATCGCCACGCCGACCAAGCTTGCCGATCGTACGCCAAGCACCGCGATCAGCACGATCATCACCAATAACACCGCGTTGAGGACGCTGTTCTGCAGGTCGTGAACCCGGTCGCGAATCTGCGCTGATTTATCCTGGGAGAACGCAACCTCGATGCCGCCCGGCCAGGACTTGGAGTGCCCGGCGACCAGATCGCGAACCGCCGCATTGATCGCGGTTATCGAGGTGCCGATCCGTTTCGTGACCTCGATGGCGATCGCCGGCTGGCCGTTCAACCGAGCGCCGCTTTGACGATCCTTGAAGGATTGGCGCACCATGGCGATGTCACGCACCCGAACCACCGCATCACCGGAGGTTTGGACCGGCATGTCGCGGATATCTTCGATTGAGGTGAAGAGGCCCGGCACCTTGATCGCGAAACGCCCGGCCCCGGCATCGAGATTGCCAGCCGCCACCAACCGATTGGAACGCCGTATACGCTGGATCAATGCACCGGGATCGATAGCGTGGCTTTCGAGTTCCACCGGATCGACGATGATTTCAACAATTTCATCCCTGTCGCCGACCAACCGCGCTCCGAGCACAGCCGGCAAAGCCTCTATGACCTCCTGAAGGTCGCGCGCGGTCCGTGTCAGGACCCGCTCCGAGGCGTCGCCGGCAAGGGTGACGACGAGCACGGGAAAAAGTCTGAGATTGACCTCATGCACGGTCGGCTCGCCAGCATCGTCCGGCAGATCGTCCTTGATCGCTTTGACCTTTTCGCGGACGTCGACAAGCGCTGTATCGGCGTCGAAGCCTTCGTCGAATTGCAGGGTGATCGTCGCCCCGCCCAAATAAGCTTCGGCGCGGATCTCCTCCATGCCGTTGACGCCGCGCAAGGCCTGTTCGACTGGCCGGACGATCAGGCGTTCGGCATCCTCCGGTGATATCCCGGATTGGGCGATGCGGGTAACGATGATCGGAACATCAATATCCGGCGCGTCTTCCTTGGGGATTTCGTGATAGGCGACCGCGCCGGCGATCAGGATCAATACCAGCGTGGCAAGCGTCGTGCGGGTTCGATCAAGAGCAATGTCGATTAAGGCCATGCGGGGATTTTCTCACGGCCGATCGGGGACCGCATCCACGTCAACCAACCGACTTTCCGTCAACTCTCCCGATCGCTCCAAAATGGGATAGGCAACCGATGTCAGATGGCTGTTGATGCGTTTTAGGTCGCGCAGGATATCAAGATGCAGAGAGCTGGATTCAATAGACACCGCCCGACCTTCACTAACCCGCGCAAAGTGGTTTTCCGTGAGCAAGCGTTCCAGATCCCGCATGTCGGACTTTTCCCGCAGCAGCTTACGCGCCAACAGACGGTCCGGGGTCATGAAAATGTTCAACGCCAGATCGAAGTTGGCCAGCACCCGGTCGTGGAATTTTTCCAGCTCGGCATTGCCTTCATCGGAAAAACTGCTTTGGTTCTTGATCTTCTTATTCGCCAGCTCCATCAGATTCTTGTCGATCACGTCGCCGATATGCTCAAGATTGGTGGTGAAGCCAAGGATTTCGATGCTGCGCCGACTTTCCTGATCGTCGAGCTCGTTGCGCGTCATACCCGTCAGGTAAAGCTTGATCGACTCGTGCAGTTGGTCGACCACATCATCCTGAATTTCGACCTCTCGCATCAGCGCTTTGTCATTGGTTGCAAAGACCTGTTTGGTCTTTTGCAGCATCAATCGAACCTCGTCGCCCATATGCAGGGTTTCACGGGCGGCGCAGGCCAGCGCGATCGATGGATTGTCGAGCGCGTCAGTGTCCAAATAGCGCGGCCGCCCCGGTTCATCAGGCCGCGCCTGGTCGGGCAAAATCTTCTCGGTCAATAACGTGACAATCCCGATTAACGGCAGGAAAGTCACGGCTAGAGCGAGATTGAAAGCGGTATGGAAGTTCGCTACCAGTCGCGCCGGGTCGGCTGCAAGCAACTCCATATAGGGTTGCACCCAGGCCAAGAGAGGAAGCACGGCCACGATCCCAACCGCGCGCATCAGCAAATTACCCAGCGGTACCCGC
>JAQBUJ010000101.1 GCA_027623845.1 Pseudomonadota bacterium | reverse complement strand
TCAAAAGGATCTCGAGGGATTCAGACTGCTCAATTCATGTCACGCGAAAATTCACCCGATTGCCCTGCCTGGTCCCCCACATGCCCTTGCCCCACCGCTGCAACCAGCGTACATGTCGGTCAGCGGCCTGGGACACGCAAGGCGTGACGGGTGTTTCAAAGATCGAAACCGGATAGATCCACAAGGGATATCCGTGGCGGTACGCGAGAGGACGGGGCCTTCCCCGCACCCCTGCGCGTGGCCGCTTCGGCGGGCACGAAGGGGAGAGCGTAATGGCAGGAAAACTTGGCGTGATGGTGTGCGGCCACGGTAGCCGCGACGAAAACGCGGTGCGTGAATTCGCGGTGTTGGCCAAAAGACTGACTGAGCGGTTGCCGCAATACCCGGTGGATTATGGCTATTTGGAGTTCGCCACGCCGGTGATCCGCGACGGTTTGAACGCGCTCAAAGAGCAGGGCGTCGATGAGGTCCTGGCGATCCCCGGCATGCTATTCGCTGCGGGTCATGCCAAGAACGATATTCCCTCGGTGCTGAACACCTATCAGGCGCAGAACGGTCTCAACATCCGTTATGGCCGCGAGCTTGGCATCGATTTGAAGATGTTGAAGGCGGCGGCGGCGCGGGTCGAGGAAGCGGTTGCCGGCGCCGGCGACCATATCTCACGCCACGACACCTGTCTGGTGGTGGTCGGGCGCGGCGCCTCGGACCCCGACGCCAATTCCAATGTCGCCAAGGTCATGCGGATGCTCTGGGAGGGCATGGGGTTCGGTTGGGGTGAGACGGCTTATTCGGGCGTCACCTTCCCGCTGGTCGAGCCAGCGTTGGAGCATGTCACCAAACTCGGCTACAAGCGGATCATCGTGTTTCCGTATTTCCTGTTCACCGGCATTCTGGTGCAGCGGATCTATGACTATACCGACGTCGTGGCGGCGCGGCATCCGGGGATCGAATTCGTTAAGGCGGGGTACCTCAACGACCATCCGCTGGTCATCGATACCTTTGTCGAGCGGGTCCAGGAAATCCTCGATGGCACCGGCAACATGAACTGTCAGATGTGCAAGTATCGCAACCAGGTGCTGGGCTTCGAGGCCGAGGTCGGGTTGGCTCAGGAAAGCCATCACCACCACGTCGAGGGCATCGGGACCGGCCCGGTCGGCGATGATCATTCCGCCCCCGAACACCGGCACGATCACAGCCACAGCCACGATCATCACCACTCCCACTCCCACGGGCATGAACCCGGGGGAGATCACGGGGGAGATCACGGGGGAGATCACGGGCATCACCACCCCCCCTATCCCCATGCCGATCACCCGCTCGGGCCGCGCAGCATGGACAGTGCCCCGCCCCGCCTGGACATCGACAAGGATGGTTGAGCCATGCGGTTGGACTATCTGAAGGACCCCGCCGCGATTTACCGGTTGTCTTTCGAGACGGTCCGGCGCGAGGTGGATCTGTCGGGATTCACCGCCGAGGAGGCCGAGGTCGCAGTGCGGCTTATCCATGCCTGTGGCATGCCTGAAATCCTCAGTGATCTGATGTTCTCTGCAGACGCCATAGCGGCGGCGGCGGAGGCCCTGGCTGCCGGAGCGCCGGTGCTATGCGATTGCCGGATGGTCGCAGCGGGGATCTCGCTGGGGGCAACGGGGCTCACCAACCCCATCCTCGGGTTCCTCGACCATGCCGAACTGGCCGGGCGCGCCGAGGCCGAAAAAACCACCCGCTCAGCCGCGCAAGTGCCGCTCTGGCGCGACCATCAGGCGGGCGCGGTTATCGCCATCGGTAATGCGCCGACCGCGCTTTTCCGTTTGATCGAGGAAATTCAAGCCGGCGCGCCGATGCCGGCGGCGGTGCTGGGCTTTCCGGTCGGCTTCGTCGGTGCGGCCGAATCCAAGCAAGCGCTGATCGATGCGACACCGGAAATCCCACACGCGGCTCTGCTCGGTCGGCGCGGCGGCAGCGCTATGGCGGCGGCGGCAGTCAACGCAATCGCCCGGATCGCCGCCGGAAGCGGCCAGATATGAGCCCGGCGACAACAAATACCGCAGTTGGCCGTTGGCTCAGCGTCGTCGGCATTGGTGAAGACGGGCTGGAGGGTCTGGCGCCCAGCATCCAGGCCCTGGTCGACACGGCTGAGGTGTTGATCGGCGGCGAGCGGCACCTCGCGATGGTACCCAAGGACGGCCGCGAACGGCTGGCCTGGCCTTCACCAATCCGGTTGTTGGTTGACCGGTTGGAGGAAATGCGCGGTCGCCGGGTCTGCATTCTGGCCACCGGCGATCCAATGTGTTTCGGCATCGGCAGCACTTTGGTGCGCCGCATCCCGCGTGAAGAGATGTTGATTGTTCCGGCGCCATCGGCGCTGGCGCTGACCTGCGCGCGCCTTGGCTGGCCGGAACACGAGGTTGACCTGCTGACCTTGCATGGCCGGCCTTTGGCGTTGTTGGAAAGTCATCTGCAGCCCGGCGCTCGGTTGGTGATCCTGTCCGATGACGCCAAGACACCGGCCAAGGTGGCGGCCCGGCTGGCCGAGCGTGGCTTTGGCGATAGCCGGATGACGGTCCTGGAGAGAATGGGCGGACCGGCCGAACGCGGTTTGGAGGCTCTGGCGGTGGATTGGCCGCATCCACCAGGGGATGATTTCAACACAATCGCCGTCGAGCTTGTCGCCGGGCCGGACGCGGTAATCCGTCCTCTTGTACCCGGATTGCCTGACGATGCGTTCGTTAATGACGGACAGCTGACCAAGCGGGAAGTGCGCGCGGCGACCCTTTCGGCCTTGGCGCCATCGCCGCATGCGTTGCTTTGGGATGTGGGCGCGGGGTGCGGATCGATCGCCATCGAATGGCTGCGCGCCGACCGCCGCTGCCGCGCCATCGCTATCGAACCCCGGGATCAGCGCCGGGCGATGATCGCCGAAAATGCGGCCGCTCTTGGCGTGCCTGGATTGCAGATCCTGGCCGGCGCCGCGCCGGAGGCGCTGTGCGACCTCGCCGCGCCGGATGCTATCTTCATTGGCGGCGGCGCTTCTGGTGACGGCGTGATTGAGGCGTGCTGGACCGCCCTCAAGCCCGGCGGGCGGCTGGTCGCCAACGTCGTGACCTTGGAGGGTGAGGCGGCATTGTTGGCCTGGCAATCGCGCCTTGGCGGCAGCCTGACTCGAATCGCTATCTCGCGCGCCGAGCCGGTTGGACCCTTCCAGGGGTGGCGGCCATTGATGCCGGTCACCCAGTGGAGCATCACGAAACCATGGGGAGATACGGCGTGACCGGTCGACTGTTTGGTGTTGGCGTCGGGCCCGGTGATCCGGACCTGATCACCCTGAAAGCGCTGAAGGTGCTGCAGGGCGCGGATCTGATCGCCTATCCGGCGCCCGAAACCGGCGCCAGCCTGGCCCGGGCCATCGCCGCCCCGCATATCCCGGAAGGACGCGAGGAATTCGCCATCCGCATGCCGATGCTGGTCGATCGGTTCCCGGCGACCGAGGTTTATGATCAGGCTGCTGAACGGATCTCCGCCGCGCTGGATCAAGGCCGATCAGTGGCGGTGCTGTGCGAGGGCGATCCCTTCTTCTACGGCTCGTTCATGTATCTGTTTGGCCGGTTGGCGGACCGGCACCCGGTCGAGGTGATCCCCGGCGTCTCCTCGTTGATGGCCTGTTCAGCGGCCCTGTCGGCGCCGCTGTCGGCGCGGAACGACGTGTTGACCGTCCTGCCGGCGCCGCTTGACGATGCGGTATTGGAGGCTCGGTTGGGACTGGCGGACGCGGTGGCCATCGTCAAGGTTGGCAGGCATTTCGAGCGTATCCGCGCCTTACTGGAACGGACCGGCCTTGCCGATGAGGCGCGCTATGTGGAGCGCGCGACCATGGATAACCAACGGGTGCTGGCGCTTTCAGAGGTCGACGAGACGGCGGTGCCGTATTTCTCGATGATCCTGGCGCATCGGCGCGGGCGGGCCTGGATATGACCGCGATCGTCGTCGTTTCAACCTCCGGCATCGAGACCGCGCGCCGGATCGCCACTGACCTCAACGCCCCTCTGCATGGCCGCCCGGACGGGACTGACGTGCCGGTCGCGAACTTTGGTGATCATCTCCGCAGGCTTTTCGTCGAGGGCGCGCCAATCGTCTTCGTCGGCGCCCTGGGCGCGCTGGTGCGCCTGCTGGCCCCGGTGATCGGTGACAAAACCGAGGACCCGCCGGTTGTCGTGGTGGCCGAGGATGGTAGCGCGGTGATCCCGGTGCTTGGCGGTCACCACGGCGCCAACGATCTGGCCCGACGGGTCGCGGCGCTGCTTGAGGTGGCGCCGGCGATTACCACCGCGAGCGACCTGCGGTACGGCGTCGCGCTGGATGAGCCACCGCAGGGGTGGCATCTGGCGAATACCGCTGCTTCCTACAAGGACTTCATCGCCCGGCTGCTGGCTGAGCAGGCGATCCGGGTTGAGGGCGATCTCCCCTGGCTCAGCGAACCGACGCTGCCGATCAGCCAGGACGCTGCCCTGTTAGTTCGCGCGACGGAGCACGATGGCGCGGTTGAGAGCGGAACGCTGGTTTATCACCCCGAATGCTTGGTGTTGGGTGTCGGGTGCGAGCGCGACGTTGAGCCACACGAGTTGATCACCCTGGCCCGTCAGACCTTGGCCGATGCCGGATTGTCGGCCCAAAGCGTCGCCGCCGTGGTCTCGCTCGATGTGAAGATGGACGAGGCGGCGGTGCACGCACTGGCCGAGGATCTTGGTCGCCCAGCGCGGTTCTTCACCACAGCGGCGCTCGAGGCGGAGACCCCTAGGCTCGCCAACCCTTCCGAGATCGTCTTTCGCGAGGTTGGTTGCCACGGTGTCGCCGAGGCGGCGGCATTGGCGACGGTTGGCCCGGCTGGCGAGTTGGTGGTTGAGAAACAACGCTCCAAGCGCGCCACCTGCGCCATCGCCAAGGCGCCGGGGATCATTGATGCCTCAGCCGCCGGCACGGCGCGCGGCCGGCTGTTCGTGGTCGGCACCGGGCCAGGCACAGCCGATTGGCGCACGCCCGAGGTCGAGCGCATGGTCGGCGCCGCCAGTGATCTTGTCGGCTATGGCCTGTATCTCGATTTGCTCGGGCCTCTGGCGGCTGGCAAGACCCGGCATGACTATCGGTTGGGCGAGGAGCGCGACCGGGTCATCGCCGCCCTTGACCTGGCCGCCGAAGGCCGGACCGTGGCGCTGGTTTCTTCCGGCGATCCGGGTATCTACGCAATGGCCAGCCTGGTCTTCGAGTGCCTGGACGAGCTGAATCGCCCGGATTGGCGGCGACTCGAGGTCGTGGTCTCCCCTGGCATCTCGGCGCTACAGGCGTGTGCGGCGCGGATCGGCGCCCCCCTCGGCCATGATTTCTGCACCATTTCTCTTTCCGACCTGCTGACGCCTTGGGAGGCCATCGAGCGGCGACTACAGGCGGCGGCGGAGGGTGATTTCGTGGTCGCGCTGTATAATCCGGCCTCCGGACGGCGGCGATCTCAATTGGTCAGGGCGCTAAAGATTCTCGGGACCCATCGACTGGGATCGACCCCGGTCATTCTTGGGCGGGCGCTCGGAAGGCCCGAGGAAACGGTGTCGGTAACACCGCTTGCAGCGTTCGATCCGGAGACCGTCGACATGCTTTCCCTGGTGATGATCGGTAGCAGCCAAACGCGGGTTTCCGGCGACCGGGTGTTCACACCGCGTGGTTATGCGGTGGCGACAACCGAGCCAAAGGTCGTGCCGTCATGACCGTACATTTTATCGGCGCCGGCCCGGGCGATCCGGATCTGATCACCATACGCGGGCGCGATCTGATCGCACGTTGTCCGGTCTGTCTCTATGCCGGCTCTCTGGTGCCCGAAGCCGTGGTCGCGTTCGCCCCCGATGGCGCAAGGGTGCTGGACACCGCGTCGATGACCCTGAGCCAGATTATTGAAGAGATCGCCGCCGCCCATGCCCAAGGGATGGACGTGGCGCGCGTGCATTCCGGCGACCCGTCGCTCTACGGCGCCATCGCCGAGCAGATCCGCCGGCTTCGGGCGCTGGATATTCCGTTTGCCATTACCCCGGGGGTGCCAGCCTTCGCCGCGGCGGCGGCGGCGCTTGGCCAGGAGCTGACCCTGCCGGAGGTGTGTCAGACGGTGATCCTGACCCGCACGGCGATGAAATCCTCGGCCATGCCGCCGGGCGAGGAACTGGAGGCGCTTGCCCAGTCCGGCGCGACCTTGGCGATCCATCTGTCGATCCGCAATCTGCGCCATGTCCGTCGCGCGCTCGAACCGATTCACGGGCCGGACTGTCCGGTCGCCGTGGTTTACCGGGTGAGTTGGCCGGACGAGAAGATCATTCGCGGCACCCTAGGCGATATCGCCGAAAAGGTGCGGGCCGAGAAGATTACCCGCACCGCCCTTTTGTTGGTCGGCCCGGCCCTGGCCACCGAGGATTTTCGCGATAGCGCGCTCTATGACGCCGATCACGTTCACGTCCTGCGGACGACGCGCGGATAAGCTAGCGGCTGATCCCAAGCGTTCCATGCACCCAAGCGACGGCGACATCAACGCTACTCGTGCTTTCGCCGCCAGGGGTGGCGGGAGGGGTGAGCATCAGCACCGGCAACTCCAACGCGCGCGCGGCCTCAATTTTCGGATAGCTGGCCGCCCCGCCGCTGTTCTTGGCCACCAGACAGACGATGTTGCGGTCGATCATAAGCTGGCGTTCGTCATCGATGGAAAACGGTCCCCGGGCCAGGATGGCTTCGACAAACGGCGGCGCGCCGGCGAAATCCAGCGGCTCAATGCTGCGCGAAACATAGCGTAGGCGGTCGATTTCAGCGAAAGCCGAGATTTCAGCCCGCCCGATGGTCAGAAACACGGTTGAACCATCGCCAAGCGTCGCCGTGTTCAGCCAGGCGGCGGCGGCAACAGCGCTGTCGACCTCGTACCACTGGTCCCCTGGGCGTCTTCGCCATGGCGGTCGGGTGAGGTGGAGCACCGGCACGCCCGCCCGGGATCCGGCGTCGCCGGCATGGCGGCTGATCTGCGCGGCGAAGGGGTGGGTCGCATCAAGCACCGCGTCGATATCCTCGGCGTCGAGATAGGCGGTCAGGCCTGATACGCCGCCAAATCCTCCGGTCCGATTCTCTCCAGCCGGCAAGCGCGGGTTCCGGGTCACCCCGGCCATCGAGGTGATCACGGTGATCTGGCCGGCGGCGCTCAATCGTTCCGCCGATTCCAGCGCTTCAGTGGTGCCGCCGAGGATCAAAACCCGCTTACCAGCCATGCGCCGCCCCAACCAGGTTGCCTTCTCGATCGAAAACCACGACCTCGACAGCCACCGGTGCGCCGGAAAGCACCCCAAGGGCGGTTTTCCGCGCCGCCTTGGCGACCAGGTTGCCGAGCGGTAGATTCCCGGCGGCGGCGAGACCAAGGACTTCCATCGCGGTGTTGGCGCCGCGCACCGCTTCGATCAAGGCCTGGTCGCCGCCCAGGCTTGCCGCCCGTTCGGCCAGCCAATCCAGATCGATTTGACTGCGCCCGGAATGCAGATCCAGATGGCCCTGGCCCAGTTTGGTAAGCTTGGCGAAACCGCCGCCGATGCTGAGCCGGGGTACCGGATGTCCCTTCAGATACTTCAGCATGCCGCCGGCAAAATCACCCATGTCGATCATATCGCCCTCGGTCAGATCGTGCCGCCGCCGCACCGCCGCCTCGGAGGTGGCGCCGGTAGCGGCGCCAATATGGGTTGTGTCGGTGGCCCGGGCCACGTCGATGCCCCGGTGTATCGAGGCGATCCAAGCGGCGCAGGAAAAGGGTACGACGATCCCGGTGGTGCCCAAGATCGATAACCCTCCGATAATCCCCAGCCGTGGGTTCCAGGTTTTCTGCGCCAACCCCTCGCCGCCTGGCACCGAGATCTCGATCTCCACATCGCCGCCAACGCCTTGGGCGCGGGCCAGTTCTTCAATGACCGAGCGCATCATCTGTCGCGGCACCGGATTGATCGCCGGCTCGCCAACCGCAATCGGCAGTCCCGGTTTGGTTACCATGCCGACGCCGGCTCCCGCTTTGAAGACGACGCCAGCCTTGGGTGACGCCGGCCGCACCGTGGCGACAATCGTCGCACCATGGGTGACATCGGGATCGTCACCGGCATCCTTGACGATACCGGCCATGGCCTCAGCCTCGCCGAGATGTTCGCAGGTCAGCGAGAAGGCCGGTTTCTGCCCCCTGGGCAAGGTGATCTCGACCGGGTCGGGGAAATGACCGGTCAACAATGCGGTATAGGCCGCCTTGACCGCCGCCGTGGCACAAGCGCCAGTGGTCCAGCCACGTCGCAAGGTTGTATCGGGGTTTTGCGCCATGTCGGATTTATACGGTTGGAGGGCGCCGCATGGCTAGCGCGATCGGTTCAATCGATTCGGACGAGGAAACCTCGATCGTGAATCACCCGCTATCCTATTGATTCGGCTTTGGCGGTTTGCTGGATTTTCTCTAATTGCGGCGGGATACCGGCCCCATGGCTCCACCCCCGTCATCTCGGCCCTGCTAGCCACTAAAATCTCATCCGTCTCCCTGGCGAACGGCAGG
>JAQBUJ010000100.1 GCA_027623845.1 Pseudomonadota bacterium | reverse complement strand
GAAAGATCATGACGCTCCTTCATCGTTGCCGGTGTCGTTCGGGTTCAACAGATCCTCATTACGGATGCGGAACGCCGGCAGGTTGATCGGCTGGGAATAGAGCGCCGTCAATGTCTCGGTCAGGCCCTGTCGCGCGCCGCGGTCCTCGATCAAGCCGGCGAGCCAGTCGGTGAATTTCTTGGGTCCGGCCACCTTGGCATGCACCCGCGCCAGTATTTCGGACTGGCTCAGCGATTGAAACCGCCGGTTAGTCGCATGGATCTCGGTCAAGGCCAGCGGCGCGCCGTCGAAGGCCACTGCCCCGCGCCGACCCAGATAACAGCCAATCGGTCCCGAAGGGCGCTCGGCGCCCGACTCGATTGGCCCCGACTCGACCGGCCCCGGTTCGATCGGCCCCGACTGGATCGGCAAGATCTCGGCGACGGCGTAGTCGTAGTTGACGCCGACCGCCTCGGTCTTGTGCATATGGTGCAGTTGCGCCGGTGTCAGCCAGGTCAGCGACACGGTGACCACGCTGCCGGGCGACGGGGCCAGGGTCGCCGGGATCGACCCATAGGACGCCACATGCGCTGAATAGACCACATCGTGATCAGCCAGCCGGGCAACCGTCACCGGGACCACGGCGGCGTCACCAAACTTGCGCCGCAACTGTTCCGGGGCTCGGTTGGAGCCGACCGCGAGGACCGGCGTCCGGTCGGTCAGCGAAACGCTCGAATCGAAACTCTCGGCCACGCCGGCCCGCAGGACGAAATCGTCGGTGGGGGCCGGGTAGGGATAGCCGAGCGCGCGCGCGATATCGGGTTTGAGAGGCATCGATGTTCCCGAGGGTTGCCGGAAGATTTCTAAGGGTGGCGATCCGAATACCCGCTGCCAATAGACGCGGCTATCGGTGCTTGATGTGGGGAGCCGGCTTGGCCATTGTTAGCAGCGCCTGTGCCAGTAAGCTGGCGCACAGGATATACAGACCATCCTCCGGGAGGAACCCATGCCAGCAGGAGATGCTGACGCCAGCGGCGCCTACAACGCCGCCGCCGATCTTATCGGCCGCAACCTGGACGCTGGCCGTGGCGGCAAGACCGCCTTTATCGACGCATCGGGCCGGCACAGCTATGACGAGGTCGCATCGCGGGCGTCGCGTTTCGCCAATACGCTCGCCCGGCTCGGCATTCAGCCCGAGGCGCGGGTGGTGTTGGTTATGCTCGACTCGGTTGATTTGATCGCCTGTTTCCTCGGCGCGATCAAGGCCGGTGTGGTGCCGGTGCCACTGAATACCCGGCTGACGGCGCGTGACTATGCCTACATCCTGGCGGACAGCCGCGCCGCCGGTCTGGTGGTCTCGGACTCGTTGGTTGAGACGGTGTTGGCCGAAGCCGAGGCGCCGCCCGTGGTGCTTGTTGATGGGGCTTCCGATGGGCCTGATGGGCAGGATCAGGGGCAGGATCAGGGGCAGAGCAAGGGGCGCGGCGCGCTGCACGATGCCCTCAAGGATGCCCCGCACAGCCATGTGACCGCACCGACCAAAGCCGATGATATGTGCTTTTGGCTTTACACCTCCGGCACCACCGGAGCGCCGAAGGGCGTGGTGCATCTGCACGGACATTTGATGGCGACGGCTGAACTCTATGCGGTTGAAACGCTGAAGATCGCCGAGACCGACATTGTCTATTCCGCCGCCAAGATTTTTTTCGCCTATGGCTTGGGCAATTCCCTGACCTTTCCGATGGCGGTCGGCGCGACGACGGTGCTGTTGCCGGGGCCGCCGGACCCGGTCTCGGTCTGCGATATTCTCAAGCGTGAGAGGCCGACCCTGTTTTTCGGCGTGCCGACGCTCTACGCCATGTTGCTGGCCAGCGACCAGTTGCCGACCAGCGAGGAACATGCGCTGCGGCTTTGCGTGTCGGCGGGCGAGCCATTGCCGGTTGATCTGCTGCGCCGCTGGCGAGAGCGGATCGGGGTGGAGGTTCTTGATGGCATCGGCACCACCGAGATGTTGCACATATTCGTGTCGAACCGAATTGGCGAGGTGACGCCGGGGGCCACCGGTCGCGCAGTGCCGGGTTACGAGATCAGACTGGTGGGCGAGGATGGTGCGGTTTGCGCGCCCGGCGAGATGGGGGTTCTGGAGGTATCGGGGCCGACCTCGGCGCTGATGTATTGGAACCAGCGGGAAAAGACCAAGGACACGTTTCGCGGCCCCTGGACCCGGACCGGCGACAATTTTGTCATCGATGAGACCGGCGTGCTGACCTATGGCGGTCGTAACGACGATATGCTCAAGGTCGGCGGTATCTATGTTTCACCCTTTGAGGTTGAAGGCGCGCTGGTCAAGCATGAGGCGGTATTGGAGGCGGCGGTTGTTGGCCATCCCGACCAGGACGAGCTGATCAAGCCCAAGGCCTTCGTGGTGCTGAACGTGGGCGTCACCGGCTCGCCGGCGCTGGTGCAAGCCTTGAAGGATTTCGTGCGCGCCGATCTCGCCAGTTTCAAGTATCCCCGTTGGATCGAATTCGTCGATGAGTTACCGAAGACCGCGACCGGCAAGATCCAGCGCTTCAAGCTCCGAGCGGACGGGTGAGCGGCGGGTTTACAAATTCCACGGTCACCATCAACGGCATTGACCTGGAAACCGCCTTCCAAAGCGGCGCTACTCCCGATGCGCCGGTCATCGTCTTTCTGCATGAGGGGCTCGGTTGCGTTTCGCTCTGGCGCGACTTTCCGGCCCGCCTTGCCGCCGCGACCGGATGCGCAGCGCTGGTCTATTCACGCTACGGCTATGGCCGCTCGGCGGTTTGCCGGCGAGGGTTTGACGCTGACTACATGCATCGCGAGGCGTTGGAGACCCTGCCGGCTTTGTTGGATCATTTCTCGGTGTCCAACCCAATTCTCTATGGCCACAGCGATGGCGCCTCAATTGCGCTGATCCATGCCGGCGGCGCTGGACGGGCGGTGCGCGGGGTGATCGTCGAGGCGCCGCATGTCTTCGTCGAGCCGGAATCGATCAGCGGCTTGGATATCGCCAGAGAGGCATTCGACTCCGGTGCGCTGAAGGAGGGGCTGGCGCGCCACCACAGCGACGCCGAGCGGACTTTCCGGGCCTGGAACGATGTCTGGCGCGGTCCGGCGTTCGAAAACTGGAATATCGAGGCGTATCTGCCGGCAATCACCGTCCCGGTATTGATGATTCAGGGCGCCGAGGACGCCTACGGAACCTTGGCGCAACTGGACGCGATCGCCGCCGGCGTGACGGGCCTGTGCGACCGTCTGGTGCTGACCGGCTGCGGACACAGCCCGCATCGTGAGATGGCGGACCGTGTTCTTGAGCGGGCGGCGGATTTCGTCACCAGTCTTTTGTCAGCCCTCTAAACCTTCCGATGAGGCGGTGCCGCTCGCCGGGTGGTTTGATGTGAGTTCTACCGATATTAATTGCTTTTTTTCAATTGGTTACGGTGTGGTTCGGCCTGGCGGTAGTGCCGTTGTGAAGCGATTTTATATCGACCGCCGGCCGCTTTGGCGCGACCAACCATTCATAAAGTCCGATCGCCATGTCATGAAAAGCGCGGGACCGCAGATGCCGGCCTCGGATCATCGCCCGATCGAGGGCTTCGGGGCTGAGATCGATGGTGGAATCAGCCGAATCGTTGCGATATCGATACATTGGAAACTCCGGTTTCGGTTGCAAATTATTTTCGCGTTGATCGACAGATGGGTACGGAATGTTTGGATTTAATGTTTGAAAAATTCATGAGATACTTCGCAAAACAGCACTAATAAAATGTAAATCACTTGGCGAGACAGGCCATGATTAGCCTGGGTCGATGGTTTGATTTTGCGGTTAAATCGGTAAAGAGCCGAAAATAAACAACATTAACATATTGATAATTAAGGATTTTACGTAGGTCAGTGAAATTTAATCGAGAAAATGCGATAGAACGCGTTCACCATTCGCCGGGGACTCTCCCCAGCCGCCGCTGGTAAGGCCGGTCGTCGAGATTTTTATGGAGCAGTGGATGCAACCGTTAACCGGTGTGCGGGTTCTGGCGGTCGAGCAATATGGCGCCGGGCCGTTCGGCACCATGTATCTCGCCAATCAGGGCGCCGAGGTGATCAAGATCGAGAATCCGCGCGACGGCGGCGACATGTCCCGTGCGGTCGGGCCGTATTTTCTGGGGCCGGATGACAGCGAGTTCTTCCATAGCTTCAACGCCAATAAGCGCAGCCTAACCCTGGATCTGCAGACACCGGAGGGCCAAGCGGTGTTTCATGATCTGGTGCGCGACGCCGACGCGGTCTCGAACAATCTGCGCGGCGACGTGGCGGAAAAGCTGGGCATCGACTATGCGTCGTTGAAGGCGGTCAATCCGAAGATCGTCTGCGCCCATTTGACCGCCTATGGCCGCACCGGGTCACGCCGCACCTGGCCGGGCTTCGACTATCTGATGCAGGCCGAGGCCGGCTGGTTTTCGCTGACCGGCGAGCCGGGAACGCCGCCGGCCCGCTTCGGGCTTTCCGTTGTCGACATGATGACCGGATTGGCGATGGCTTTCGGTTTGGTCTCGGCGGTAGTGGCGGCCCGGGCCAGCGGCATTGGCCGGGACATGGACGTCTCGCTCTTCGATCTGGCCTTGCACAACACCAGCTATCTCTCGACCTGGTACCTGAACGAGGATGTGGTGACCGAGCGGTTGCCGCGTTCGGCGCATCCCTCGCTTACCCCTTGTCAGCTCTACAAGACCGCCGATGGCTGGATCTTTATCATGTGCAACAAGGAGAAATTCTGGCCGATCCTCTGCGAGAAACTGGGCCGCATGGACTGGGCCGAGGATCCCAAATTCCTGTTGTTCAAGAACCGGCTGGAGCACCGCGACTTGATCCAGGAAATGCTGGACGACGCGCTATCGGCTAAAACCACCGAGGCTTGGTTGGAGGTTTTCGCCGGTGCGGTGCCGTCCTCACCGATTCACGATATTGGTCAGGCGATGAACAATCCCTTCGTCGCCGAGCGTGGCGGCATCCAGGAATTCCCCAATCCCGCCAATCCGGGCGAGAGCTTTCGCATGGCGGCGCATCCGGTGCGCTCCTCGGGAGCGGAGCCGTTGAACAAGCCGGCCCCGGCGCTCGGCGCCGACACCGAGGATGTGCTGAGCGCTATCGGCTACGACGTGGCGCGGCTGGCGGCGCTGCGCTCCAAGGGGGTGATCTGACCGCTTCGGGTTATTCCGCCGGGGCTTTGCGGGATCTCGGTTGCTGCGCGTCGCCAAGGGCGAGGGTGAAAACGCCGGCCATCAGCAGCATCGCCGCCGCGACGCCCAGGCATCCGGTCAATCCAGCCCATTGATAGGCGAGCCCCGACAGCAGGGTTCCCAGCAACCGGCCGGCGGCATTGGCGCTGTAGTAAAATCCCACCGACATCGCCACCGCATCCGCCTCGGAAAACGCCAGGATCAGGTAGGAATGCAGGGCCGAATTAACGGCGAAGCAAAAGCCAAAAACACCAAGGCCGATGATCAAGGCCCAGGCTGGCTGGTACCCGGCGTGGATCGCGCCGGCGACCGCCATCGTCACCCCGGCTAAAATGAAGATCCAAACCCGCGCCGCCTGCACCTCGCTGGACCGTCCGTCCCGTGAACTCTTCAGGATCATCGGCGCCGCCGCCTGCACGACGCCGTAACCGATCACCCAGAGCGCCAGGAACGCGCCGACGAAGGTGAAGCTCCAACCCAAGATCTCGGCGAGGAAAACCGGCAATCCGACGACGAACCAGACATCGCGGGCGCCGAACAGAAACAACCGGGCCGCCGATAGCAGGTTGATCGCTCGGGACTTGGAGAGGATCTCCGACAGGATGGCTTTCGACCCCAGAGTTTTCGATTCGGAGGTTTTCGATCCGATTTTACCCATCTCACCCGGCAGGAATATCACCGAGGCGGCCAGCACCGCGGCCAGGCACCCGGCCATCAGCCAGAGCGCATGGACGAAACCAAGCGTGCCGAGCAGCAGGCCGCCGAGAAAGAACCCGACGCCTTTGAGCGCGTTCTTCGAGCCGGTCAGCAGCGCTACCCATTTGAACAGGGTTGAATGCGCTCCCGCCGGCACCACCAGCTTGATGGCGCTTTTGGCGCTCATCTTCGAGAGGTCCTTGGCGACGCCGGAGAGCCCCTGGATCGCCAGGACATAGCCGACCGACAAGGCCAATGGCCAAGCTGGATCGAGGGCCGACAGAGCCAGCAAAGCCATAACCTGGAGGCCGAGGCCGGCATGCAGCGTCACCTTGACCCCGTAACGCGATCCCAGCCAACCGCCGGCCAAGTTGGTGATCATGCCCATGACTTCGTAAAGCAGGAACAGGGTCGCGAGCTGAAACGGTGAATAGCCGAGGGTGTGAAAATGCAGCAGCACGAGCATGCGCAACGCGCCATCGCTCAGCGTGAAGCCCCAATAGGCCGCCGTGACGACCGCATAGTCGCGGATGCCGGTCATGCCCGCCCTCATGCCCCCCGTGCCTTTCGCGCTGCCGCCGGTCACATGCCGCCGGCGACCTTGGCCACCAGTTCCATCATTCGATGCACGTAACCCTGCTCATTATCATACCACGCCAGGACCTTCCCCTGGGTGTCGTCGACCACCATGGTGGACAGCGCGTCGATGATGCCGGAATGGGTGTCACCGCGAAAATCCGTGGAAACCAAGGGGCGTTCCTCATAGCCGAGGATGGTCGCGAGCTCGCCCTCGGCGGCGGTCTTGAACAGGCCGTTCACCTCTTCGATCGAAGTGGCCCGTTCGACCTCCAGGACGCAATCCGTCAGCGAGGCGTTGAGCAACGGCACCCGGACCGCGATGCCATTCAGCTTGCCTTGCAGGGCCGGGAAGATCAGCCCGATCGCGGTTGCCGAACCGGTCGAGGTGGGGATCAGATTCAGCAAGGCGGAGCGGGCCCGGCGCGGGTCCTGGTGCGGTTTGTCGAGGAGCACCTGGGTGTTGGTCACGTCGTGGATCGTGGTGATCGCGCCATGGCGGATACCAATCCCTTCGTGCAGCACCTTGATCACCGGGGCCAGACAGTTGGTGGTGCAGGAAGCGGCGGTGACCAAATGATGCACCGCTGGATCATAAAGATGGTCATTCACCCCCATGACGATGTTCAGCGCGCCGCCATCCTTCACCGGACAGGCGACAACGACCTTTTTCACCCCGGCGTCGAAATAGGGCCGCAGGTCCCGGGCGGTCTTGAACCGGCCGCTCGCCTCGACCACCAGATCGATCCCCAGCCCGGCCCAATCGGTGTCGGCGAGGGCGCTGTTGCTGCTGTGGGAGAGGGTTCGTGCGCCCGCCCGGATCGTACCGTCCACGGCGGATGCCGACACCGGCCACCGACCGTGCACGCTGTCGAAGCCAAGCAGGTGCGCCGAGATCTCAGCATCGCCGTTCGCCTCGTTGATATGCACGATGTCATGCAGGCCGGCGCCCCACGGCCCGGTCGGGTTGTCGAGCGAGCTGGGATCGCGGGGGGCCTGCCCCCAGGCGGCCCGCAGCCCCAGCCGGCCCATCCGCCCAAACCCGTTTATCGCGATACGAACGGTCATAAGATCAACCTTTTGAGATGCGGTCGGTTCAGCGCAATCGCTGAGGAGCAAAGTTCAATCATTTATTCGGCTTTAAATTTCAACCACCAGCCCGTCATGGGCGCATTCCTCGGGCACTGCATCGGTATGAGGAAGCATCTCGCGGCTCATATGGGTAAGGATGACCCGCTTGGCGGCGATTTCGTGCCAATGCTCTTTGAGGGTCGGGTAGTTCAGGTGAAACGGGACGTTTCGGCCATGAAAATAGCACTCGCAGATGAACAGGTCGGCCTCTCGGGAAACGTTCGGCATATGCTTGGTCCAGTCGCTGTCGCCGGAATAGGCGATCACCTTGCCGGCGACCTCGATCCTGAGCGAGGTCGGGTTGGTGCCGCCGGTATGCGCCGCCGGATAGGGCGTCACGGTTAGACCGCACACCGAATTCGGCTGCATCACCTCCATCTCTATATAGTCCAAGATGTATTTCGGTTTCATGACATTCATGCCGGGAAACAGCGCTTCGTTGACGGCTTGCAATTTCGCCTCGGTTTGCCGCGGTCCGGCAATCGTCAGCGGCCGGTCCCGCTTGGCCCCGAGCATGGCGTCGGTCAGCAGAAACGGAATGCCGCCGCAGTGGTCGCCGTGCAGGTGGGTCAGGATGATCGCATCGATCGTGTTGTGCTCAATCCCCAGTTTGTTGAGGGCGACCAAGCTGGTGGCGCCAAAATCAACCGCGAACCGTATTCCCGGGGCATCGATAAGAAGGCAGGTCTGAAACCGGCCACCGGCGCCAAAGGCGTCACCGGTGCCGACGAAAGTAACACGCACGCTCATCGCTCGCCCCCGTCACCCCGGTCGCCAAGAGTTTTATCCACCAGGGGTTTTATCACCCGAGGTTTGACCACCAGGGGCGGCAGGTGGCCGCACCACACTAGCCGCTATGGGTGTAGACCCGGCAGGCCGTCGAGCTTTCATTGACGAAAATATAGATCTCCGGGCCAAGCCTAAGGCCCTCGATGAGCGACATG
>JAQBUJ010000099.1 GCA_027623845.1 Pseudomonadota bacterium | reverse complement strand
CAAAAGGATCTCGAGGGATTCAGACTGCTCAATTCATGTCACGCGAAAATTCACCCGATTGCCCTGATCAGACCTCTGATTCAACTTGACTTCCTAATAAATGTTATATTTCAAATGATTAGCTAAATTGCCTATTTTTTGACCAATTGGTTCAATGCGAAGGAAGCACGGGGCCGTGAGGCCGATCTTGGGTGGTTACCCACAGCCTTTTCCACAAGCGTCGTGGATTACTCCTGAGCGGTGTTCGTTGCCCGGTTGACGACGCCGGACAGGCTAGCGACATTGAGGCCATGAACGAGACCAACATGGATAGCCAAAGTGCCGCCAAGCGCCCCGGAGGCAAAGCAAAACCGCGTCCGGATATCGAAGCGGGCATCGCGGTTGTCCAGGCGCAGGTGCGCACCCTACCGTCGTCGCCGGGTGTCTACCGGATGCTGGACGCCAATGGCGACGTTCTTTATGTCGGCAAGGCGCGCAACCTAAAAAAGCGCGTCGTCAGTTACACGACCCCGGCCAAGGTCTCGCATCGAATTTTCCGGATGGTCAGCGAAACCACATCGATGGTCATCGTCACCACCCATACCGAGGTGGAGGCGCTGCTTCTAGAAAGCAACCTGATCAAACGCCTGAAGCCGCGTTACAATGTTCTGATGCGGGACGATAAATCATTCCCGCACATTCTAATCACCGGCGACCATCAATGGGCTCGCCTCATCAAGCATCGCGGCGCCCAAACCCGGCCCGGGGGCTATTTCGGCCCCTTCGCCTCGGCCGGCGCCGTCAACCGAACGATCACCGCGCTGCAACGGGCCTTTCTGATCCGCAATTGCTCCGACGCGGTGTTCAACAGCCGGACACGGCCTTGCCTGCAGTATCAAATCAAGCGCTGCGCCGCGCCCTGCGTCGACTATATAAGCGCCGAGGACTACGGCGAATTGGTCGGCCAGGCACGCAGCTTTCTATCCGGAGAAAGCGGCGCCGTGCAACGCGCACTGGCCGCCAGGATGCAGCAAGCCAGCGATTCGATGGATTTCGAGACAGCGGCGCTGTATCGCGATCGAATTCGAGCCATGACACAGGTCCAAGCGCATCAGGACATCAATGTCGAAGGCCTTGCCGACGCCGACGCCTTCGCGCTCCACAGCGACAGCGGCGCAAGCTGCATTCAGGTATTTTTCTTCCGCGGCGGCAGCAACTATGGCAACCGCGCCTATTTCCCCAGCCATGATAAATCCCATGACCCGAGCGAGGTGTTGGCGGCCTTCATCGGCCAGTTTTATGACAACAAGCAACCGCCCCGCTTGGTTCTGGTCAGTCACGCGTTGGCGGAACGCGCGTTGCTTGCCGAAGCCTTGTCGGTCCGGGCCGACCGCAAGGTCGAGTTGTCGATGCCGGTACGAGGCTCGAAGCGTAAGCTGCTCGAACACGCCTTGACCAATGCCCGCGATGCGCTTGGCCGGCGATTGGCGGAGACCGCGTCATACCGACGCCTGCTGGAGGGTGTCGCCACAGCCTTTGATCTTAAGGCGGCGCCGGAGCGGATCGAGGTCTATGACAACAGTCATATCCAAGGCACCAACGCCGTCGGCGCGATGATCGTCGCCGGGCCGGACGGGTTCATGAAGAACGCCTATCGCAAGTTCAACATTCGCAATGTGATCGGTCCCGGTTCAAAAAACGCCGACGCAAGCACCCATCACCCCGCCGCGCCCGATACGCCCGAGGAACCAATGGTCCAGGGCGGTGACGATTACGCGATGATGCGCCAAGTGCTCCGCCGGCGCTTTACCCGCGCACAGAAGGAAGACCCCGATGGCGACAAGGGCAGTTGGCCGGATCTGGTGCTGATCGATGGCGGGCCGGGACAATTGAGCGTGGCGATCGAAATCGCGCGCGAGCTCGAAATCGAGGATGTCCCTTTCGTGGCTATTTCCAAGGGCCCGGACCGGGATGCCGGGCGTGAACGCTTTCACAGACCTGGTAAATCGCCGATCTCGATGCCCGAACGCGATCCCGTGCTTTACTATCTGCAACGGTTGCGGGATGAAGCACATCGATTCGCCATCGAAACCCATCGGGCTCGACGGACGAAAGCAATATCGCACACCGGCATCGATGACATTGCCGGGATCGGCGCCAAACGCAAAAAAGCTCTCTTGCACCATTTTGGCTCGGCCCGAGCGGTATCAAGAGCCGGACTCACTGACCTGGAATCCGTCGATGGCGTCAGCAAGACAGTCGCCAAACGGATCTACGATTATTTTCACGATGACGCCTAACTGGTGTAAATTGTGATCGTGACCAACATCTTTGGACCGCCCACGGCGCGGCAACCAGGACTGCACACATGAAAAGGCTGCCGAATATACTGACGATGTCCCGCATCGCGGTCATTCCGGCATTGATCGCGTTGATCTGGATCGGTACGCCAACCTTGCGATGGGTGGCGCTTGGGATATATTCGCTGGCCTGTGTGACGGACTACCTGGATGGTTATCTGGCGCGGACGTTAAATCAGCAGTCCTCTCTGGGCCGGCTGTTTGATTCGATCGCCGACAAACTTCTGGTCGGTGGCTGTCTCCTGGTGCTTTGCGCCTTCGGCTACATTACCGGCTGGAGCGTCCTACCGGCGGTGATCATTCTGCTGCGCGAGATCCTGGTATCCGGGCTACGGGAGTACCTGGCGGAAATTCGGGTTGGCCTGCCAGTCAGTCGACTGGCCAAATGGAAGACGGCCCTGCAAATGTTCTCGCTCGGCTTTCTCATCGTCGGGACCGCCAGCCCGGCTGAAATACCATCGGTATTGATTGGCGAGGTTTGTTTGTGGGCCGCAGCGCTGCTCACTTTGTGGACCGGTTATGACTATCTGCGTTCAGGATTGATTCACGCGAACGCGATCGACGATCAACCCATCTCGCAATCCAATGAGCCGGCGACGACCTCATCGGCAGAGATTGGGACCGACGCCGCGCGCGATGCCGGCTGAACAAAAGCCCAGTGAAGGATCAACCATGAAAGTCTTCGGCATCGCCGGCTGGAGCGGTGGCGGCAAGACGACCCTGCTGCGCCGGTTGATACCGGTTCTGACGGAGCGCGGCGTCTCGGTCTCGACCCTCAAGCACGCGCATCACAACTTCGACATCGACAAGCCGGGTAAGGATTCCCATGCACATCGCCAGGCCGGCGCACGCGAGGTGTTGATATCATCGGCCCATCGTTGGGCATTGCTGCATGAGAACCGCGGCGATGCGGAGCTTGGTCTGGAGGATATGCTGACGCGATTGAGCCCGGTTGATCTGGTCCTGGTCGAGGGCTTCAAGCATCATCCGCACGCCAAGCTTGAGGTTTATCGCCAGGGCAATGGCAAACCATTGCTGCAACCGGACGACCCGTATGTCCGGGCGATCGCCAGCGATGTACCTTTGCCGGAGTCAAAAGTTCCGGTTTTCGACCGCGATGACGTCGCGGTAATCGCCGATTTCGTGCTGGCCAGCGCTGGGCTTCACAGCGGGTTGTGATATTCTGTCGAGATGGCTCAACTCAGTGACGATTGCTTCGCCTTTGGAGGCGACCTGACACCGGTCGACGAAGCGCTTGCCCAACTGGCGCGGGTCTTGGTTCCAGTGACCGAGCCGGAAAGCGTGGCGCTCCCGCTGGCCCGTGGCCGTATTCTCGCCGAGGCCGTGAGTGCTTCCGAAAATGTGCCGCCCTATGACAATTCCGCGGTCGATGGCTTCGCGGTTTACTTCGACGACCTGGCTGGCGATGGCGAGACCCCATTGCCGATCACCGGACGCGCAGCGGCGGGCCATCCGTTACAGCGCGACCAGGCCCGGGGCGAAGCGATCCGAATCTTCACCGGTGCACCGATGCCGTCTGGATCGCACGACCCTGGAGCTCGAGCCACTGGAGTTCGCGGCCCCGACACGGTGCTGATGCAAGAGGATTGCCGGGAAACCGGCGATATGGTGATGATCCCGCCCGGTATTCGGCGTGGGGCGAACCGGCGGTCGGCTGGCGAGGATGTACTGGCCGGCAGCATCGTATTGCGTCCTGGCCAGCGTCTACGCCCGCAGGAGATCGGTCTTGCGGCGGCGATTGGTCGATCCCGGCTAATGGTCCACACGCCGCTGCGCGCCGCGATTTTTTCCACCGGTGACGAAGTGCGGGACCCCGGCACGCCTCGGGTCGACGGGACGATTTATGACTCCAATCGTTTCACTCTTGCCGCACTTTTGCAGGGCTTGGGTTGTGAGGTCGATGATCTCGGCATTCTTCCGGACAATCGCCAGGCAATCGCTGCTGCGTTATCCGCCGCCGCCGCTGACCATGACGTTATCCTGACTTCGGGCGGGGTTTCAACCGGCGGCGAGGACCATGTGCGCGGCGCCGTGGAAGACACCGGTTCGCTGCATTTCTGGCGCTTGGCGATCAAACCCGGGCGTCCGGTGGCGCTCGGACAAGTGGGACGCACGCCGTTTATTGGTCTGCCGGGCAACCCGGTTGCGGCAATGGTGACGTTCCTGCGCGTCGCCCGCCCTTTGATCCTGCGCTTGGCCGGGTCGGAGGCGTCGGCGCCAAGTCTGTTTCAAGTCCGGGCCGGCTTCAGCTACAAGAAGAAACGCAACCGGCGTGAATATGTTCGGGTCCGACTTGAAACCAAGGTGCCTGGCAGCCATATCGCTCGGAAATACGAACACGATGGCGCCGGGATTTTATCATCCATGGTC
This sequence comes from Pseudomonadota bacterium, assembly GCA_027623845.1. Lineage (GTDB taxonomy): Bacteria > Pseudomonadota > Alphaproteobacteria > Thalassobaculales > Thalassobaculaceae > JADHLJ01. Next base: position 3,858 of record JAQBUJ010000099.1, on the reverse strand, counting down.
TTTGCCGATGGTCTCGTCGAACTTTCCGAGGAGATCACCAGCATCGGCGAAGGTGATTTAGTGGATTATTTGCCGTTCAGTGAGGTGGGATTGTGAAACTTTTGTATTTCGCCTGGGTCAGAACCAAGACCGGCACCGGCGAGGAAACCGTTAGCCCACCGGACAGCGTACGCGACGTCGCCGGCCTGATCGAGTGGCTGAAGCGGCGCGGTAGCGGTGCGGCGGACGCCTTCGCCGATCCCTCCTTAATCCGAGTCGCGGTCAACCAGGACTATGTCGAACTCGATCACCCTGTTATTGCCGGCGATGAGATCGCGTTTTTCCCACCGGTCACCGGAGGTTGATACGATGATCCGGGTGCAACGCGAGGATTTCGACGTCGGCGCCGAGCTCAAGTCGCTTACCGACGGCAACCACCAGATCGGTGGGCTGACAAGCTTTGTCGGGTTGGTTCGAGATATAGCGGACGGCCAGAGCGTGTCGGCAATGACCCTGGAGCATTATCCAGGCATGACGGAAAAGCAGCTTAGCGAAATCGAGGCAGAAGCCAATCGACGCTGGCCCTTAGACGCCAGCCTGATCATCCATCGCCATGGCCGCCTGGAACCGGGCGACCGGATCGTGCTTGTCGCCTGCGCCTCGGCGCATCGAGAGGCGGCGTTCGAGGCCTGTCATTTCCTGATCGACTGGTTAAAGACCAAGGCGCCTTTCTGGAAACTCGAAGGCACACCCGACGGTGACCAATGGGTCGCCTCCAAATCAAGCGACGATGACGCGGCGGCCCGCTGGGCCAAGGGATGAACAACTCCCTGCCACATCCCAAACGCCCGAAGGTCGGCGTTGGGGTGATGCTCCGTCGCGGTGAATTCGTTTTGCTTGGCAAGCGGCTTTCCGGTCCCGGCGCGGGAACCTACGGCTGGGCCGGTGGGCATCTGGAATTCGGCGAGACGCCCGAGAGCTGCGCCATACGCGAGGTCGCGGAGGAGACCGGCCTGATGATCACCGAGGCCATGCTGGCGCCGCTCTGCGTTTCCAACACGATGGCCTACGGCTCGCACTACATTGATATCGAATTTTACTGCGAGGTTCCCGATGGAGAGCCACGGGTCATGGAGCCGGATAAATTGGAGGCTTGGGCCTGGCACCCTATCGGGGCGTTGCCCGAACCAATGTTCGAGGCCGCCGCCATGGCGCTCCAGGCGATGCGGCGCGGTGTCTGGTGGACGGCGCCCGGGCATTTATCAGCAAGCAGCGTTTCAGGGTAGCTCTCGGGTCTTGACGATTGATTGTAGGGCGGCTGATTTTACGCCCGTTGATCTCAGGGCCGCCCTATTCCAACACTGTGCCCGGCGCCACCGGGTTGCCGCGCAGATAAGCATCAGCCTCCATCGCGCCCTTGCCTTGCTTTTGCACCCGTGTGAGCCGCAGTGCGCCGTCGCCGCACGCGATTGTCAGGGCCAGATCGAGCACGGTTCCCGGATCATTGGTCAATCGGCCGAGATCGACAACCTCGCTCGCCAATACCTTCAACCGCTCGCCATCCACCAGACACCAAGCGCCGGGCCATGGATCAAGCGCCCGCACCAACCGCTCAAGCTCCACCGCCGGGCGGCTCCAGTCCAGGCGGCCCACCTCCCGAGAGAGTTTCGCCGCGTAGGTGACGCCCGTATCGGGTTGCGGCTTGGCGAGCAAGGTTCCCGCCGCCACTCCCTCTAGCGCCGGCACGATCAGCCGCGCGCCCATTGCAGCCAGGGCATCGTGCAACGTCGCCCCGGTGGTCGTCGGGGTGATCGCCAGACTCTCGGTCAAAAGCACCGGCCCGGTATCGAGGCCCTCATCCATCCCCATAATCGAAACGCCGGTCTCAGTGTCTCCGGCCATGATCGCCCGCTGGATCGGGGCCGCTCCGCGCCATCTCGGCAACAAAGACGCATGCACGTTGATACAGCCGAGCCGCGGCGCATCAAGGATTGCCGGGGGCAGGATCAAGCCATAAGCGACGACCACTGCGGCGTCCAATTCAAGCGCCGCAAAGGACCGGTGCTCCGCCTCATCCTTAAGCCGGGCGGGGGTGCGAACCGGGATGCCCCGCGCCTCGGCGAAGTCGTGGACCGGCGATCGTCGGTCCCGCTTGCCACGGCCGGCGGGTCGCGGTGGTTGGGTATAGACCGCGCAAACCTCATGGCCGGCGTCGAGTAACGCGGCCAGGGTCGGAACGGAAAATGCCGGGGTCCCCATGAAGACTAGTTTTAACGAGGAGGCTGGATGCGTCATTAAAGATGGCCGGTCAGTCGGCCGACTCGAGGTGGCGTTCCCGCTTCGCCTTGACCATCTTCTTGAGGATCATGTTGCGCTTCAGGGCCGAGATGTGGTCGACGAATAATATGCCGTTAAGGTGATCGATCTCGTGCTGGATACAGGTCGCCAACAATCCTTCGGTCTCGATCACCTGCGACGCGCCGGTCTCGTCAAGATAACGGATCTTGGCGCCAGCGGGCCGGGTTACATCGGCGTAATGGCTGGGTAAAGAGAGACACCCTTCCTCATTGATGGCCTCATCCTCTGAGACAGACAGCAGTTCCGGGTTGGCCATGCGGAGCGGCCTTGGCTCTTCGTCGGCACGCGCGCAATCGACGACGATCACCCGACGGGTGACGCCGACCTGCGGAGCGGCCAACCCAACGCCGGGGGCGGCGTACATGGTCTCCAGCATGTCGTCCATTAGCCGGCGGATCTCGTCGTCAACCTCGGAGATTTTCGCGCACCTGGTCTTAAGAACCGGATCCGGAGCCCAGATAATCGGAAGTATCGCCATGATCCCGTAACGCAAAGTTGCTGATCCGTGTCACCTAGGGGATCGTTGCACGGGCGTCAAGATGATCGCGCCAAACTTGGGCTATGAACCCAAAAAACCAGAAAATAGCATGGCTAGATCAAAACCGTACTCAACATCGATCTTTGAATGCGGTCTGGCGAACATCAGCCGTAGACGCCAAATTCCAACCACCGGGCGTTTGTCGAGACTCTGCGAAAAGTCACATACTTCGCGCTCCATATCTCTTGTCGCCCCCCCCACGCGACATGGTTTCATGACTTATCTGATTTGCGCGAAAAGTCTGAAGGAAGCGGCTGAATGAGCGGATTTGCGGCGATTCGGCGGGTTGCGAGCTTGCTATGGTGACCCAAGGCAAGGCCAGTTTCGTGCTCAACGGCATCAAATGGGGCGGCGAGACCTTTGGCACATCGGGGGGTCAAGTCACTTGGAGCGCCGCGACCAGCAATTTCGCCGAACAGCCGTTCAGCTTCGAGAGCTTCATTGCTGGAGAGTTTCTAACCGCCACACGCCAGGCCTTCGACGTTTGGGAGGCCGTCGCCAATATCGACTTCGTCGAGGTTAGCGATTCCGCCTCGGTTGATATCCGCCTGGGATTCGATTCGATTGACGGTGTATCCGGCACTCTCGCCGAGGCCTTTTTCAGTTTTATTGGCGTCACCTTGGTCAGCTCGACAATCCGCTTTGATACTGCGGAAACCTATGTTGCCGGCGAAGGTAATGTCGGCGACGGCAATGTCAACTTTAAGACCGTGGCGGTGCACGAGATCGGCCACGCCATCGGGCTCGGTCATTCCGTCTCGCCTCCAGCCATCATGCAGGCCTTCATCGACCCAGATGTGAATTCATTGCAATCGGATGACATCGCCGCAGCACAGAATGTCTACGGCTCAGCGGCGGTCGTAGCCCAGAATGGGACGACGGGAGCGGACGATTTTTCCGGAACCACAGGTAATGGGCACCTCGAAGAATCGACCATTTGTCGGAGGATGATGTCTTGAACGCGGCTTTCGCCGGCTCCCGCC
>JAQBUJ010000098.1 GCA_027623845.1 Pseudomonadota bacterium | reverse complement strand
AATACCGCCGGAAAGCTGCTTGGCGACTCCGCGCGAGCGTTTAACCACTTTATCAAGATCAAACGATATGTCCTTGGCGCTTAAGCCATATTGATCAAGATTCTGCAGGGTATGGTAGATCTCGGAGGAACGCAGCAGCGCCTTGGTCGGGATACAGCCCCAGTTCAAACAGATGCCGCCGAGATGCGCCTGCTCGACCACCGCCGCCTTCAGCCCAAGCTGCGCCGCCCTGATCGCCGCGACATAGCCGCCGGGACCACCGCCAACGACGATGACATCGAAATTGGTGTCGGCCATCGGTGCCTCCTACAGCAACATCGTCAGAGGGTCTTCGATCAACTTCTTGAACGCCGCCAGAAATTCGGCCCCGATCGCGCCATCGACAACCCGGTGATCGACCGAGAGCGTGCAGCTCATCACCGTGGCGATAGCCAGCGCGCCGTCCTTGACCACCGGACGCTGGGCGCCGGCGCCAATCGCCAGGATCGCGCCTTGCGGCGGATTGATGACGGCGGCGAATTCCTTGACCCCAAACATGCCGAGATTGGAGATCGAGAAGGTACCGCCCTGGTATTCCTCGGGCATCAGCTTGCCGTCGCGGGCGCGGACGGCCAGATCCTTCATTTCGGACGCGATCTCGGCCAACCCCTTGTTCTGGGCGCCGCGAATGACCGGGGTAATCAACCCGCCCTCGATCGCCACGGCGACGGAAATGTCGACGGAGTGATATATTCGGGTCTCCGCTTCGGTCCAGGAAGCATTGGCCGCCGGCACCTGCTTCAGCGCGATGGCAGCCGCCTTGATCACCAAGTCATTCACCGAGACCTTGCCATCGACAAGCTTCTCGTTCAGTTGCTTGCGGGTCGCCAGCAGGGCATCGATCTCGCAATCCACGGTCATGTAGAAATGCGGCGCGAATTGCTTGGATTCGGTCAAGCGCCGGGCGATGACCTTGCGCATCGTGGTGTTCGGTATCGCGTCATAGCTCGGCAGACCCGGCACGTCGGCGCTTGGCGCAGTGGCGGCAAAGGCGGCCGGCGCTGGCGCGCTCGGAGCCGGCGCGCCGGCAGCCTGCGGCCCCCCGGCGATCACCGCCTCGACATCCATTTTGACAATCCGCCCGTTCGGGCCACTGCCGGCAACCCCTGATAGATCCACCCCGGCCTGTTCGGCCATCCGGCGGGCCAACGGGCTGGCGAACACCCGACCGCCCGCAGCAGCACCAGCCGAAGCTGGAGTCACCGGAGCGGCGGTAGCGGCAGGAGCCGCTGGTGTTGAGTCCGCAGGTGTTGGGGCCGCTGGTGTTGAGGCCGCTGGGGCCGGAGCAGCGCTGGCCACTTGGCTCATGTCGATATCCCCGGCGCTTTCTCCGTCCTCAAGCATGATGGCGATCAGGGCGTTGACCGCAACACCTTCGGTGCCTGCGGCGACCAGGATCTTGCCCATGACCCCTTCATCGATCGCCTCTATTTCCATCGTCGCCTTGTCGGTTTCGATTTCGGCGATCACGTCGCCCGGCGCGATCGCATCGCCTTCCTGTTTATGCCAGGCAGCGAGCTTCCCCTCGGTCATGGTCGGCGAGAGCGCGGGCATCAAAATCTGAATAGTCATGGCTTTTCCCCCTCAGCCGCGATAGCAGACGGATTTAACCGCCGCAACGATCGTAGCCACCTGTGGCAACGCCAGTTTCTCTAGATTGGCCGCATAGGGCATCGGCACATCCTCACCAGCGACCCGAATGACCGGCGCGTCGAGATAATCAAACGCCTGCTCCATCACCAACGCGGCGATCTCCGAGCCCATGCCGCAGGTCGGCCAACCCTCTTCCACCGAGACGATCCGGTTGGTTTTCTTGACCGACGCAACAATAGTCGCGCGATCCAAGGGCCGGATCGAGCGTAGATCGATCACTTCGGCCTCGATCCCCTCGGCGGCCAGCGCCTCAGCCGCTTCCAACGCCTTGCCAACCATGATCGAAAACGCGGTGATGGTCACGTCGGCGCCGGTCCGGACGATTTTCGCCTTGCCGATCGGCACCGTGAAATCAGGATCGGTGGGCACTTCAAAACTCTGCCCGTAAAGCACCTCGTTTTCCAACACGATGACCGGGTTCGGGTCGCGAATCGCCGATTTCAGCAGGCCCTTGGCATCCGCCGCCGACCAGGGCGCGACGACCTTTAGGCCCGGGCAATGGGCGTACCAACTGGTGTAATCCTGGGAATGCTGAGCGCCGACCCTTGAGGCAGCACCGTTCGGGCCGCGAAAAACGATCGGGCACCCCATCTGGCCACCGGACATGTACAAAGTCTTGGCGGCGGAATTGATGATCTGGTCCATCGCCTGCATGGCGAAGTTGAAGGTCATGAACTCAATCACCGGCTTCAGATCGCCAAAGGCCGCACCAACGCCCAGTCCGGCGAAACCATGCTCGGTAATCGGCGTATCGATCACCCGGCGGTCACCGAACTCCTGCAGCAGGCCCTGGGTGACCTTATAGGCGCCCTGATACTCGGCCACCTCCTCGCCCATCACAAAGACCACCTCGTCGCGGCGCATTTCCTCGGCCATCGCGTCACGCAAGGCGTCGCGCACGGTCTGGGTCTTGGTGTCGGCGAAAAACCGCGCCTCGTCGACATCATCGATGGCGGCGGCGGGTGGCGCGGAAACAATAGCCGGCGCAGATAGTGGTTTAGCCTGCGGTTCAGCCGGCGCCGCCGCGCCAGCCGATGCGGAAGCCGCTGGTGCAGGTACGGCGACGGCGTCCAGGGCCGAGGCGTCCTCGCCCTCTTCCAGCAGGATCGCGATCGGCGTATTCACCGGCACATTCTCGGTCCCTTCGGCCACCAAAATTCGCCCCAGCGTGCCTTCCTCGACGGCTTCGATCTCCATGGTCGCCTTATCCGTCTCGATTTCGGCGATCACATCTCCCGAGGCGACGGCATCCCCCTCGGCCTTCAGCCATTGGGTCAGCTTTCCCTCGGTCATCGTCGGCGAGAGAGCCGGCATTAGAATCTGGATCGGCATTCCAAGTCCCCTTGATTCTACAGCTGCATTCAACAGCTGGGCTCCAATGGCGGACGTTCACCAACGCCGAGGCGTCGGGCGGCCACCGTTGAGTGCATCCGTGGTTCAGGCCTCGACCAAGATATCGGTATAAAGCTCGCCGGGATCTGGTTCTGGGCTGGATTGTGCGAAATCAGCGGCTTCGGTGACCACGGAACGAATATCGCGATCCATACCCTTCAGCTCATCATCGCTTACCCCAGCCTCGGCCAGCCGGGCGCGCAGGTTGTCGATCGGGTCATGCTCCTGGCGCATCCGGTTAACTTCGTCCTTGGTGCGGTATTTCGCCGGATCGGACATTGAATGACCGCGATAGCGATAGGTCTTCATCTCCAGGATGTACGGCCCCTTGCCAGCGCTGGCATGGGCCACCGCCTTTTCGCCGGCCGCCTTGACCGCGAGCACGTCCATGCCGTCGACCTCAACCCCGGGAATGCCGTAAGCCGCGCCCCGCTGCGCCAACGAGCCGCCGGCCGCGCCGCGGTTCACCGAGGTGCCCATGGCGTATTTGTTATTCTCGATCACATAGATGCAGGGCAGCTTCCAGAGCGCCGCCATATTGAAGCTTTCATAAACCTGCCCCTGGTTGGCCGCGCCATCACCGAGATAGGTCAGGCAAACCGCATTTTCGCCCTTGTATTTATGGGCGAACGCCAAGCCGGTGCCGATCGGAACCTGGGCCGCGACGATGCCGTGACCGCCAAAGAAATTCTTCTCGCGGCTGAACATGTGCATGCTGCCGCCCTTGCCTCTGGAATAGCCGCCGATGCGCCCGGTCAATTCCGCCATGACGCCGCGCGCCTCCATGCCGGTCGCCAGCATATGGCCGTGATCGCGATAGCTGGTCACCACCGTCGAGGCCTCATTGATCGCCGCCTGCATACCGACCACGACCGCTTCCTGGCCGATATAGAGATGGCAAAAACCGCCGATTAGCCCCATGCCGTACATCTGGCCGGCTTTCTCCTCGAAACGCCGGATCAACAACATGTCGCCGTAATATTTCAGCAACGCGTCACGCGATGCAGCGACGATCTTGCCGGATCTTACCGATTTGCCGCCCTTTCGGGCTGCCGGCCGCCGTGTTGCGGCTTTGCTAGCGGGTTTTGCCATGGCTTCCTCTTCGTACCTTCCGCATCGACACTGCCAGATCAAGGTCCAAGAAATCAGGACCATACAGAAATAAGCCAAAAACCAGTATTTTTCAAGAACTCTAAATCATTGAAAAATAATATAAAAAACTATATTAACTACAAAATGGGTAAGGCCCTTTCGGACAAAATCACCAAGCCGACCGTTATTGTCGAAACGCGGCTCTGGTCACTTGGAAGGCAACAGGACGACATCATCGGGATGGCTGAAATTCAGCAACCGGCGCCCCTGCTCCTCGACCATGTCGGCGTCAAGGCTCTCCGGACGCAGCATCCGCACCCGGTGCTCCAACCCCTCCCGCCGGGCGTCGAGAGATCCACGCGAGGCCTCGGCCTCAACGATCAATTGGTCCAGCTGGCGCCAGGCCAACACGCCACGATCGCCTTGGATCGAGTGATAGACGAAATAGGCGACGAGCAGGCAGCCGAGCATCGGGCCGATCATGTGACGCGCACGTCGTTTGATATCTGTCTTCGCCATGGTTCTCTCCGGATGCGAATGATTGAATCACCAGCGATTCGCCGGGTCAACGTGAACGAAACGGGAATCAATCCGTAAAAAATCCCAAATTACCGCCGTGATTGGCGCATTCGACAGCGATACGGTTGGAAACGCGAAATCGAAGCACAGCGCCACATAGGCTTCGCATCACGCATCATCCTGATAGACTGAACCGATGAATTTGAAATCATTCGCTTCTTCGCGCCGAGGACGGTTGGCGATCATCGGCTTTACGACGGCTTTGATTGTCGCCGGGTTCGTCGCGTTTTCCCTAGCCGGCCCAGCCAACCTCTCCAACAACACCTCTTTCAAAATAGGCGAGTCCGCGGCCCGACAGACCGTGTCATTCCACCTGCCGAATGGCTGGACGCGCGGATCGGCGGACAAGCGCCTGACGTCTAACGGCGACGCGGTCTTTTTCGCCCTGCAAAGCAACACCCAAGAAACGCCGGCGGAAAGCATCGCCTTTGCATTTCAGGATGCGCCGGCCGCCGGTCTGGCGAAATTATTTGCAAACCGGCTGCTAGAGGCGCGTGGGCAATGTCCGGGCTATACCGATGAACCGGTTACCTCAAGCCTGCCCAATCTCGCCGCCGGCACCACCTTCATGGTGCTGCTGACCTGCCCGTCGCCAACGGCGGTGCGGTTGATGATCTTCAAGCAAATCACCGGCGGCATGTTGACGATCGAACGGGCGACAATGCACCAAGCCGGCAGCGAGGATTTCGATCAACAATCCGCGTTGGTCGGCTGGCTTCGCTGGGCCGACGTCATCACCATCGCGCCGGATGCGTGACGCCGCGCCGCCTAGCCTCTAAGCGTGCTGCGTCCGGCATAGGTCGCCGCCGGGCCCAACTCTTCCTCGATGCGGATCAATTGGTTGTATTTTGCCGTCCGGTCGGAGCGTGAGAGCGAGCCGGTCTTGATCTGCCCGGCGTTCACCGCGACCGCGAGATCGGCGATCGTAGCGTCCTCGGTCTCGCCGGAGCGATGAGAAATCACTGTCGAATAACCGGCCCGATGCGCGGTCGAGATCGCCTCCAAGGTCTCGGTCAGAGTGCCGATTTGGTTCACCTTGATCAGTATTGAGTTGCCGGCGCCGATCGCGATTCCCCGGCGCAGGCGTACGGGATTGGTGACAAACAGATCGTCACCGACGATCTGCACCTTGTCGCCGATTTCCGCCGTCAGCGCGGTGAAGCCGTCCCAATCATCCTCGGCCAGCGCGTCCTCGATCGAGACAATCGGATAGCGGGCGCACAGATCGGCGTATAGCTTGATCATGCCTGCGGAATCCAACGTCCGGCCCTCGCCGGCCAGTACGTATTGACCATCCTTGAAAAACTCGGTCGAGGCCGGGTCGAGGGCGATCGCGACATCCTCGCCGGGCCGATAGCCCGCCGCCTCGATCGCCTTCATCACAAATCCGAGCGCCTCGTCGGCATTGGAAAGGTTGGGCGCGAACCCGCCCTCGTCACCGACATTGGTGTTGTGTCCGGCGTCCTTCAGCGCCGCCCTAAGCGCATGAAAGACCTCGGAGCCGGTGCGAACCGCATCCGCCATCGTCGCGGCGGCGACCGGCATGATCATGAATTCCTGAAAGTCGATCGGATTATCGGCATGGGCGCCGCCATTGATGATGTTCATCATCGGCGTGGGCAGCACATGGGCAAAGGCGCCGCCGATGTAGCGATAGAGCGGCACTTCCTGATGCGCCGCCGCCGCTTTGGCTACGGCCAGACTGACCCCCAGGGTGGCGTTGGCGCCGAGTCGCCCTTTATTCTCGGTCCCGTCGAGATCCAACATCGCCGCATCGATGGCGATTTGCTCGCTCGCATCGCGGCCGGAAAGCGCATCAAAGATCTCGCCGTTGATCGCCTCGATCGCCTTGGTCACGCCCTTTCCGCCATAGCGCGCCTTGTCTCCGTCGCGCAATTCCAGGGCCTCGTAAGCCCCGGTGGAGGCGCCGGAGGGCACTGCGGCCCGCCCCATGACGCCGCTATCGAGATGGACATCGACCTCGACGGTGGGGTTGCCACGACTATCGAGAATCTCGCGGGCAAGGATGTCGATGATAGCGCTCATGAAGCGGCTCCGGATCGCCTGAGGAAAGCTGAAGCAGACAGATAACGTCGAAGTTGCGATTGATCAACGCAGAAGCCCGTTCAAGCCTGCCGAAGGCAAGAAATTCCGGCATGACGTTGACAGGGTCTTCAGCGATACGATCTTCTGAGGCATCCCAATCACCCTGGTAGAGGCCTCCCGATGACCGACACTGCACCGCGCCAACCCGCTTTCGATCCGCTGGAGGTCGCCGGCTCGACCGGCTCCGGCTATCCCGAGCCACTGAAGCCGATCGCCGAACACCGGTTGAAACGACGGCTTGGCGACCACGGCGGATTGAACAATTTCGGTGTCAACATGGTGACCCTGCCACCGGGGAGCGGCTCGGCGCTGCGGCATAGCCATGCCCGTCAGGACGAATTCATCTACATCGTCTCCGGCGCGCCGACCTTGGTCACCGATGCCGGCGAACAGCCGCTCGGCCCAGGCCTCTGCGCCGCCTTCCCAGCTGGCACCGGTGACGGCCATATGCTGATGAACAATTCCGCTGCCGACGTGGTCTATCTGGAGGTCGGCGACCGGACCGACGGTGATACCGTCAGCTATCCGGATCACGATCTGGTCGGCAAGTTCGCCAATGGCGGGTTTGCCTTCACCCGGAAGAACGGCGCGGCATACTAGTAGTGCGACCGAGACCGATCGGGTCCGCCGCCTTGGTCAGGCCACGGGCCTGGTTCAGGCGGCGCGGCCGGTTAACGTCAGACCGGGTTATCTTTGGCCAGTTGATCAAAGGCCCGCAGCGTCTTGAGCAGCGCCGGCATGTCCTTCAAGTGCACCATATTGGGGCCATCGCTGGGCGCGTTGTCCGGGTCCTGGTGGGTTTCCAGGAATAGCGCCGCCACGCCAATCGACAGCGCCGCCCGGGCCAGGACCGGCACGAACCGTCGGTCGCCGCCGCTGGAGCCGCCAAGACCGCCGGGCTGCTGTACGGAATGGGTGGCGTCGAACACCACCGGATAGCCGGTCTCGGCCATCTGCGGCAACGCCCGCATGTCGGAAACCAGGGTGTTGTAGCCAAAGGTAACGCCGCGTTCGGTCAGCATGATGTTGGTATTGCCGACAGCTTCCAGCTTCGCCGCGATATTCTTCATGTCCCAGGGCGCAAGGAATTGGCCCTTTTTGACATTCACCACCTTACCGGTTTCTCCCGCCGCGACGATCAGATCGGTCTGGCGGCAGAGATAGGCCGGGATCTGCAGCACATCGACCACCTCGGCAGTCGGCGCGCATTGCCAGGGCTCATGCACATCGGTAACCACCGGGCAGCCAAAACGCTCACGCAGCTCGGCCATGATCGGCAGGCCCTTGGCCATGCCAATACCGCGTTCTCCGGACAAACTGGTCCGGTTCGCCTTGTCGAAGGAGGTCTTATAGATCAGCCCAATACCAAGCCCAGCGCAGATCCCAGTGAGCGCCTCGGCCATCTCCATCGCATGATCCCGGCTCTCCAGTTGGCAGGGCCCGGCGATCAAGGTGAAGGGCAGATCGTTGTCGATTTCAAGACCGCCGACGGTATCCCTATGCGGCGTGGCGACGGCCATTACACCAACCTCGATTGATTGACCGCGGCGGTGATGAAACTGGTGAACAGCGGGTGCGGGTCGAACGGCTTGGACTTCAGCTCCGGATGGAACTGCACGCCGACAAACCAGGGATGGGCAGGAATTTCGACAATTTCGGGTAGATTTTTATCCGGCGAAATGCCGGAGAACCGAAGGCCGGCCGCTTCCAAGCGGGCCTGATAGGTATTGTTCACCTCATAGCGATGACGGTGACGTTCGCTGATCTGCGCCGCGCCATAAATTT
>JAQBUJ010000097.1 GCA_027623845.1 Pseudomonadota bacterium | reverse complement strand
GACGCCGACAATCTCGCCGGCACGCACCTCCAGGCTGGCTTCCTGTACACGCTCGACCCCGTCGGCGTCGCGGATCGTCAGGCCAAGCACCGAGATAACCGGAGCGCCAGGCCGCGCCGGGGCCTTGTCGACCCGCAGCAACACCTTGCGTCCAACCATCAACTCGGCCAATTCCTCGGGACTGGTCTCGGCGGTTGGCCGGTGCGCCACCATCGCGCCAGCCCGCATCACCGAGACGGTGTCGGTAATCGCCATGATCTCGCGCAGCTTGTGGGTGATCAGCACGATCGTCACCCCTTGCTGGCGCAGCGCCGAGAGGATTTCGAAAAGCCGCTCGGTCTCGCTCGGGGTCAATACCCCGGTAGGCTCGTCTAGGATCAGGATGCGCGCGCCCTTGATCAGCGCCTTCAGGATTTCGACGCGCTGTTGAACGCCGACCGGTAGATCGGCGATCAGTGCATCCGGGTCGACGTCGAGGCCATAGTCGCGCGCCAGTTCCTCGAGACGTCTGCGGATCGCCGCAGCGCCGCCAGCCAGCAGCATCCCGCGCTCATCGCCGAGCATGACGTTCTCAAGCACGCTGAACGTTTCGACCAGCATGAAATGCTGATGCACCATGCCGATCCCGGCGGCGATCGCGGCATGGCTATCGCGAATGATGCTGGTCCGGCCCTCGATGAGGATCTCGCCGCCATCGGCCTGATAGAAGCCGTAGAGGATCGACATCAAGGTGGATTTGCCGGCGCCGTTCTCGCCGATGACGCCGTGGATGGTCCCCGGCATCACCTTCAGCGACACGTCTTTGTTGGCTTGAACCGGACCGAACCATTTATTGATCCGAACCAACTCGATCGCCGGCTTTGTCACACCTTGCTCCGGGCTCGCCAATCACTCTGGGTTCGGGATCAACCCGGGCAGGAATTGTCGGCCATGTAGTCGTGAACCTTGATTGAGCCGTCGAGGATACCCTTCTCGGCCTTGCCGACGGCAGCCTTCATTTCAGCTGAAATCAGCTTGGCATTGTGCTCGTCCAGCGCCCAACCAACCCCGTTTTCGGCCAACCCCAAAACCTTGATGCCCGGTTTGAACGAGCCGTCCTGGGCCGATTTGAAGACGTTATAGGCGGCAACATCGACCCGTTTCAGCATTGAGGTCAGCATGGTGCCGGGATGCAGGTGGTTTTGGTTTGAATCGACCCCGATCGCCAGTTTGCCGCTATCCTTGGCGGCTTGATAGACCCCGACACCGGTTCCGCCGGCGGCGGCATAGACCACGTCGGCGCCCCGATCGAACTGGCTTCTAGCAAGCTCGGCGCCCTTGGCCGGATCGTTCCAGGCCGATGGCGTGGTCCCGGTCATGTTCTGATAGACTTCGCCATTCTTGTTCTGCCACTTCACGCCCTGGAGATAGCCGCAGGCGAAACGCCGGATCAGCGGGATATCCATGCCACCGACAAAGCCGACCTTGCCGGTCTTTGAGGCCGTCGCCGCCAGCACGCCGACCAGGAACGAGCCCTCTTGCTCCTTGAAGACGATCGATTGCACGTTCGGCAGATCGACCACCATATCGATCAGGGCGAAGCGGACATTCGGGAATTCCTTGGCGACTTTGGCGATCGCCGGCGCCTGGGCGAAGCCGACACCGAGCACCGGATTGGCGCCGCGCCGAGCCATCCGGCGGATCGCCTGTTCGCGTTGGGTCTCGTTGGTGACCTCGAATTCGCGATATTTGACGCCGCTTTCCTTGGCGAATTTCTCGACGCCGTTATAGACGCCCTGGTTGAAGCTCTTGTCGAACTTGCCGCCCATATCGAAGACGACGGCGGGCTTGAACTCTGCCGCTTGGGCCGTGCCTGCCGCGAGTACCGCGGCGACGATGATAAGCCAACGCTTCATGGTCCTGCCTCCCAGTCCGGCTTTACGCGTTCCGGGTAAAATATGGCCCGGCCTGGAAAAAAGTCTATCAGCCCCCCGGTCATCGTCACAGAGAAAGCTGGATCGGCTATAGTCCTGATCCCAGAGCCGAATCAATGAATGCCGGGCCACGAGGTGGTTCGGCGAGATTGGTGAATTCGTCTCTCAAACCAAATGGTAAAGGGCGATTCACGGCTTAGTCTGCATCGCCCGAGGATTTCAAATGCGATTCCGACTACGCCAATGGCGCTCCAGCAAAATCAGCGAGCCGGCATGACCATTCCCCGTCTTAAATCAAAATTGCTTATTCAGGCCGGCGTGCGGTTGTGCTCTCAACGCGCGATTCCAGCGATGGTCGTGCGGCGCGGCGACCCCGATGCCGGCGCCGTCTATATCAAGATCAACGGGTTCGAACGGGGCTGTGCGGTGCTCAGCCAAATCCGCATGGAGGACGGTCAACTCGCCTGGCTGCGGGCCACCGGCGAGGCAACGGTGAGCGAGGCCGACGCCGAGGCCTATATCGAACGCCAAGCCAAATACGATCCGGATCTCTGGGTGCTGGAGGTGGAGGATCGAGAGGGGCGAAATCCCTTCGATGACCCGGTCCTCTGAGTGGTGCTACCGGAGGGATTGGGGCGTGTCTTGCCGGCCGGCCGTCCCAGCAATGATCGTTCCGATGCGTGATGTCTGGCGGAGCCGGGAGGGCGTCCCGCATCTCCATATTGTGCCGGCCCTATTGGCGCTCCTATGATGCGCGGCGTTTAACCGGAGGACGGGATGCGTTTCGCGAGTTTCGAGTTGAAGGGGCAGCCAACCTGGGGAGTGCTGCGGCAAGGCGGTTTGGTCGGGATTGATCCGGCGATCGCGGCGAAATATCCGACTTTGAAGTCGGCGATCGCCGCCGGGGTCTTGCAGGAAGTCGCGGACTTGCTCGCTGAAAAGCCGGCGGATGTCGCGGCCGAAGAGGCGTCTTATTTGCCACTGATCGGCGATCCGGACAAAATTCTCTGCGTTGGATTGAACTATCATGACCACCGCAAGGAAGGCGGTCATGGCGAGGTTGATAACCCGACCATCTTCGTGCGCTTCGCCAATGCCCAGATCGGCCACAATCAGCCGATGATCAGGCCGCCGGAAACCCACACGCTTGATTACGAAGCTGAGCTGGCAGTGATCATCTCCAAGGGCGGGCGGCGGATCGCCGAGGCCGACGCCTTCGATCATATCGCCGGCTATTCCTGCTACAATGATGGCAGCGTACGGGCCTATCAGCGCCATACCACGCAGTTCACCCCGGGTAAGAATTTTATGGGTACCGGCGGCTTCGGCCCCTGTCTGGTGACCCCGGACGAGATCGACGACCTTGAGGCGATGACCGTGGAATGCCGGCTCAACGGCGCGGTCATGCAACAGGCCCCGGTGGCCGACATGATCTTCTCGATCCCTCGGCTGATCGCCTATATCTCAACCTTCACCGAATTGGCGCCGGGAGACGTGATCGCAACCGGAACGCCGGGCGGAGTCGGTTCGCGCCGGGAGCCACAAATCTGGATGAAGGCCGGCGATGTCTGCGAGATCGATATCTCCGGCGTCGGGGTGCTGCGTAATCCCATCATCGATGAAGGAACCAGCCAATGAGCGTGCAAATCCCCTATAACCGGGATTTTGAGGTTCCCTATGGGGTGCTTGAGGATGTCGCGCCGGGTATTCGGCGGATCACCGCCAACAATCCCGGCCCATTCACCTTTCGCGGCACCGGCACCTATGTGATCGGCGAGGGCAAGGTTGCGGTGATCGATCCGGGTCCGGACCTGCCGGAGCATGTGGATGCGCTGCTGGAATCGCTCAAGGGCGAGACGATCAGCCATATCCTGGTCACCCATACCCACAACGATCACTCCCCCGCCGCCAAGGCGGTGAAGGCCGCGACCGGGGCGCCGACCTATGGCTTTGGCCCGCATGGCAGGGGCAAGGTCATGGAGGGGGTGAAGCTTGAAGGCGGCGACATGGAGTTCGTTCCCGACGAGGTGATCAGCGATGGCACGGTGATTGATGGCGATGGCTGGGCGGTCTCCTGTGTACACACGCCAGGCCATACCTCGAACCATATCTGCTTTGCCTGGGATGCCAGGAAGATCCTGTTTCCTGGCGATCAGGTCATGGGCTGGTCGACCAGCATCGTCTCGCCGCCGGATGGCGACATGGGCGACTATATGCGGAGCCTGGACAAGTTGCTGACCCGCGACGACGCGTTATATTACCCGACCCATGGCCCGGCGATCACCGATCCGCATCCCTTCGTGCGCGCCTTCATCGCCCATCGCCGCGAGCGCGAGGATAAGATCATCCGCTGTCTGCAATCCGGGATCGAGACCATCGAGGCGATGGTGCCGGAGGTCTATGCCGATGTGGCGCCATCCCTGTTCGGGGCGGCGGCGCGATCGCTATTCGCGACGGTGATTTATCTGGTCGAGGAAAAGCGGGTGGTCGCGTTGGGCGACTTAACGGTCGAGGGACACTATCGGCTGGCGGGTTAAGTTGGGCCTGCCTTACTTGTATCGGTGATAGCGCCGGTCCTTGCGATAGCCGAAAAATGGATAGCTGCTTGGCGTGGCGAAGCCATTGTCTTCGCGCCGGAGCATCTCCTCCAGCATGAACAAGGTGACGTCGACCATCTGTAATTTCAGCGCATCCTCGATCGGAATATAGGCAAGCTCTCCGCTGCCGCCAAGCTCTCCGGTCATGTCTTGCTCCCAGGCGCAGAAGAACCGCGCGTTGAACCGGACCGCCCGGGAAGCCGGGGTGATCGCGTGGCCAACATAGGCGAGCTTGCCCAAGTCCGGCGCCAATCCCAGCGCCCGCATCTCATCCCAGCTTTCACTGCCGGTCTCGCCAACATCACCCGGAGCGCCAAGCATCAGCCCGGTTTCCTCAAAGGTTTCGCGCACCGCCGCCATGGCGAAGGTCCGGGCCTTTTGTGGGTCGCTGGAAAGCCGTTGGCCAAGGTCGGGGAGCAGATCGCTTGCCGGTAGCGCCAGACGATCCACTCGGTCGACCTTGCCGCCGGCGAAGACGTAGGCGTTGCTGAACACCGCCTTGCGGCCGCGCCGGCCCATCAGCACCTCAAGGCCGGCGCTTCCCTGGCGCAGCACCAGCAGACTTGCCGAGTCCTTCGGTTTGACGGGATGCGCGGAATCAGGCGAACGCTTGGGGAGGTCGCCGGGACGGAGCGCGGCGGATCGATCGGAAGGGACGGTCACGGAAACTCCAGGAAAGATGAAGCGCGGAGTCTACGCCATGAGGGGGAAAAACGAAACCGGCCACCCTAAGGGGCGGCCGGTCACGCGGACGGTTAAATCACGCTGGTTATGGTGAGGGCGGCGATCAGAACAAAGCCTGACGCGTAGCTGGCTACGGTTTTCACCAGACTATTGTCGGTTCGCAGGGGGAGCTCATAGGTTTTCATCTTCGGTTCCTTTTTCGGTCGCGACGTGGGGAATCGTCGCGTTATGCATTGCAATATAATGCTGCATCGCATCAAAAAAAGAAGCTGTTATTGCAGGATATTAATTCCTTTATGGAGTTAATATGGTATAATTTGTATACAATAATTAGTAATCAATGATAATGCCTCAAAATACGTTCGCTGGCGCAGCATTTTATCGAAACCCATCCCGACTCAACCCGTTGATTTGCCCCCCGCCGCTACACCAGCGGGTCGAGGAGGCTTTGCAGGCGCCGGGTGGCGGTCCGGGCAAAACGCAGGGTCACCGCCTTGCGCCGCGCCGCCGGCAGCTTTACCGGGGTCGCCTGGCGCAGGATTTCGGCGCCGAACCGATCGGCGATGATCAGGCCGCAGCGCGCCTCTTCGGGCAGCAGTTCGCGGGGGAAATCGGGAGCAACGGCGAAATAGAAAGAGTCGCAGAACTCCAAATATTCCGTCCACTTGCTGTCGCCCTTGAAATCCGCCACCGAGGCCTTGACCTCGATCACCGTGACGTGGCCGGCGCGGTCGATGCCGATTACATCGACCCGGCGTCCGGTCACCAAGGAGAACTCGGTCATCACGCCTTGGCCAAGGTTGTTCAGCAACCGGGCCGCACCGCGGGTCACAGCCCGGGTGATCTCCGGTACCGAGTCCGGCAGTTCCGGCGGCGCATCACTCATGGCTGCAGATTGAGCGCGCCTCGGGTATCTGCGCCTTCCAGGTTGGCGCCGCGTAAATCAGCCCCGGCGAATTGCGCGTCCTGCAGGTTGGCGCCGCGTAGATCGCTGTCGCGTAAATCGGCGTTGGTGAAGTCGCAGGCGGTCATCACCGCCTGGCGAAGATCAATGCGGGTCAGTATAGCCTCTTGAAACCTTGCGCTTTCGAAATGGCAGGGCCAATGCTGGGTGGAGGCGCCAACGATCTGTATTGGCCCGGCTTTGGCGGCGGATAAATCAGCGCCGGAAAGGTTGGCGCGGCGCAGCGTGATGCCCCGCATGTCGGCGTTCCGCAAATTAGCCTTGCGCAGATCCGCGAAGGTGGCGTCCGCCATCAGCAATTCGGCGCCCGAGAGGTCGCAATCCTTCATGATGGCAAAGGCTAGATTGGCCGCCGCCAGATTGAGGGATGCCAGGGCCTGGCCGCTCACGTCCCGGCGCTCCAGGTCGGCACGCGTGCCGGACCTGCCGGCCTTGCGGATCCAGACGTTGTGGCTGGTCAGGATCGCCTTCATTTCATCGCCGAGCGCGTCCAGCAATCGCGGCATGATCGCGCCTAGGTCTTCCAGCGATCCTCTGTCCATATTGCTGAAAACCGCGCCGGCCAGATCGGCGTCGTCGAGGTTCGTCTCGCTCAGGGTGACATTGTAGAGAATGGTGCCGTGCATAATGGCGCCAGTGAGATTCGCCTCGGTCAGGTCGGCGCCTTCGAGATTGGCGCCGGTGAAGTTCGAATGGCTGAGATCAGCGCGCACGAACTTGCAATTGCGCATGTTGGCATCGGTCAAATCGGTTTGCACGACAAAGGAATTCGATAGCTTGGCTTGCGACATGTTGGCCCGGAGCGCGGACGCCGCCGCCATGTCCATCGCTTCGCCCTGGGGCCGGACGGAAACTAAATTGCCGGCGCTGTCCGGCTTGAGCAGAATTCCGTCCCGCATGTCGGCATCGATCAAACTGGCATCGGTTAGATCGGCGCCGCGGAAACAGGCGCCCCGCAGGTCCACCCGATCGAGCTTGGCTTTCCGGAGGTCGGCGCGCCTGAGGTCGGCGGCAAACAGGATTGCTTGCGAGAGATCGGCGCCTCGCAGATCGGCGCTTTGCAGATCAGAGCCACTCAATTCGGCGCCGACCAGGCTCATCCCCCGAAAGTCGAGATAGCTAAGGTCGCAAGAGCCAAGATTGGCCCGCTGGCCACCGTTCCGCCCGGTTTGAAATTTCGCGTGTTTGGCAACCGCGATCAAGAGGTCGCGCTGGCTGAGCTTACGCAGTACCGGCCGAGCGGGTGGTTCCTCAAAGACCAGGCTCTCCTGCTGAGCGGCGGCCTGGTCGGCGAACAATGTGTCCAGGGGAGACACGGAATGGGGATCCGGAATCGCAGAGGCCTTGTCTCGATCCGCCATGGTCCATCCGTTTCATATCGATGCCGGCGGCGAGACGGTCTGTGACGCTCCCACCACAAGGCCGGCCACCACCTGTTTCCTACTACCACAGGAACCAGCGGCTGGTTGAGGTTAGCATGCATGCCCGCATTTCCAGAAGGCAAACTGTTCCATTAGCGGTGGTTCAGAGCCAGTCCTGGCTCTGCGGAAAATTATGGGCGACGAACCGATAGGTGAATTGAACGGCGCCTCGGCTCGCCTTGGATTTATAGGAAAGATCAAATTCCCAATGCTCGATCGCCTCGTCCCAAATCAGCATTCTTTGATGCAATTCGTCACGCATCTTACGAATATCAATCAGCTGCTGGCTGAAGCTCTTGAGCATTGCGACGACATCGTTGGTCCGATTGTCCGCCTCGTGAAAAAATTTCCGAAAATCCTTGATAGGAGGTCCCATAAGGACCTTGACCCGGTTAATTTCGTCAAGGAAGGCGCGATCCGTGGTGTAGAGATGGCCCACTTGATCGAGTTTCCCGACGATTTCGGAAACGTGGGTGTATCGGTCGCGCAACGCTTCGATATAGGCGAGCTCGCGGGCGATTCTGTGTATTAAATCCTCGACTTCATGGCGCCGCGCCTTACCGATACCCAGCGCCACGGAAACTTTGTCCAGCCCGAGGTCGATAAGTTTCCTTGTTTCCGGATTTTGCACCGTCCGGGCGAGTTCATCCGCGGTTAGATTAACTTTGGCCTTTTCTTTGCCGCCGCCAAACGCAGCGACCGAAACCAGCAATTTGTTGCGGGCGATAACGCCATGGCTCTCATCAATCGACCAACTGGCGGTGCCATCCAGCAGTTCTCGGGGAATCGTATCGCCGGGCCGGATGTCCTTGACGTATTTCAGACCTTGGGCGACCTGTTCAAGCATTTCGCCGTCCGGACTTCCGGGGTCGATCTTAAATTCCTGACAAACCGAATCCAGCGGGATGGACGCCTCATGTTCGCCGACATTCATCCGTAGAGCCGGAATTCGGTCAGGACCGGTCAGCGCGAATCGCGAACCTTCAACTTGGAAAATTTTATGTTCTACCAGGGTCACTCCAGAACCCGAAATCCCTGGTGTGAGATGACGCGAAAATTATCGGTGACGGTAT
>JAQBUJ010000096.1 GCA_027623845.1 Pseudomonadota bacterium | reverse complement strand
CGCAAATGAAGGTTTACGCGGCAGGGCCGCCGGCAATGGTCGACGGGCTAACCCGGGCTCTGATCGCTCACGGTGTCCGGCCCGCCGATATCCATGCCGAGCCGTTTCATGTCGCGCCGACCGAATCGATGCAAGAGGAAGGGACAGATTGATGGTCCATGCCGGAAACAACACCGCCAGCAACTCCCGCGCCGATTTCTACGACCGCATCGGCCAGCACAGCATGACCCCGCTTTGGGAGGTGATGCGCGGCCTGGTGACGCCGGAGCCGGAAAGTCCCTGTGTGCCGGCGCTTTGGCGCTATGAGGACATTCGCCCCTATATCATCGAGGCTGGCGGGCTGATTACCGCCAAGGAGGCGGAGCGCCGGGTGCTGGTGCTGGAAAACCCCGGCATGCCCGGCCAGTCGCGGATTACCCGTTCGCTCTATGCCGGGATGCAGTTGATCCTGCCGGGCGAGGTGGCGCCGAGCCACCGGCACACCCAGACCGCACTGCGCTTCGTCATTGAAGGCTCCGGCGCCTATACCGCCGTCGATGGCGAGAAGACCCTGATGCAGCCCGGCGATTTCGTCATCACCCCGCAATGGTGCTGGCACGACCATGGCAATGACAGCGCCGATCCAATGGTCTGGCTCGACGGGTTGGATATCCCCATCGTCCAACTCTTCGACGCCGGGTTCGCCGAGCATTTCGAGGCCGATGAGCAGCCCCTGACTCGCCCCGAGGGTGATTCGCTGGCCCGCTATGGCAGCGGGCTGTTGCCGGTCGACCAAGCGCCGGGCGCGATTTCTTCGCCGGTGTTCAACTATCCGTATACCCGCACCCGCGAGGCCCTGGAGACGATGCGACGGAGCCAGGAATGGGATCCCTGTCACGGCTTGAAGATGAAATACGTCAATCCGGTCACCGGCGACTATGCGATGCCGACCATGGCGACCTTCATGCAGCTGTTACCCAAGGGTTTTCAAGGCGCGGATTATCGGTCCACCGACGCCATGGTCTATGTCTGTGTCGAGGGATCCGGCGAGACGGTGATCAATGGCGAGACCTTCGCCTGGGGGCCGCGCGACACCTTTGTGGTGCCAAGCTGGGCGCGGCATTCTCATAAGGTGCTGAGCGGCGACGCGGTGCTGTTTAGTTTTTCCGATCGGGTGGTGCAGCAGAAGCTCGGCCTGTGGCGCGAGGCGCGGCATTGACGACCGCCACCCTCAGACAGGCCCGGGGTGAGGAAAAGCATTTTGGTTTGCCGGATGTAATACCCCTGATCCCTGGCTTGTCGAAGCACCGAGCCGATCGAGGGACGTACCGCCTTCACCACGCGGCCCGCGACTGCTAGTCTCCGCCGACATTTTCTCGCCCCGAGAGGCCCGATATGAGCACCGCCATCCCCGCTTGGCCGCAGACCACGATTCCGGTGGTTGGCGGCGACCCGTTTCCCGTGCGCCGGATCTACTGCGTCGGCCGTAACTACGCCGCCCATGCTCGTGAAATGGGCCATGACCCGGACCGCGAAGCGCCGTTCTTCTTCATGAAACCGTTTGACGCAATTGTTCCGACCGGCGCCACCATCGCCTACCCGCCGGCGACTTCGGATTTGCATCATGAGATCGAGATGGTCGTCGCACTAAAATCCGGTGGCCGCGATATTCCCGAGGCCGATGCCAACGACTGTATATTCGGCTATGCCGTGGGCCTCGACATGACCCGGCGCGATGTCCAAGGCGAGGCGAAGAAACTTGGCCGACCCTGGGACATGGGCAAGGGTTTCGACAACTCCGCGCCCTGTGCGCCGATCCACCGGGTCGAGGATACCGGCATCATCGATAACGCCACGATTTGGCTGGAGGTGAACGGCAAGCGGCGCCAGGAGTCCAATGTCACCCATTTGATCTGGTCGGTGCCGGAGACCATCGCCACCCTCTCGACCCTGGTTGAGCTTAAGCCCGGCGATCTGATCTATTCCGGCACGCCCGACGGTGTCGCCGCGGTCGGCGCCGGCGACACTCTGCACGGCCATGTCGACGGGCTGAGCGATCTTCAAATCACCTACGCCTGAGGACCAGTCATGCGCATCACCACCTGGAATATCAACTCGGTGCGGCTACGCGCGCCATTGGCGGTGCAGCTGCTGGAACAGGTGCAACCGGACGCACTGTGCCTGCAGGAAACCAAATGCCCGGACGAGCATTTTCCGCACCAGGCCTTCATCAACGCCGGCTATCCGCATATCACGATCCGGGGAATGAAGGGCTATAACGGCGTGGCGATCGTCTCACGCCTGCCCTTCACATCAACCGACAGCCTGGATTGGGTTGGCAAGCAGGATTGCCGGCATATCTCGGCGACCTTCAGCGATGGGATCGAGTTGCATAATTTCTATGTCCCGGCCGGCGGCGACGAACCGGATGTGACGAAGAATGAGAAGTTCGACCACAAGCTTAAATTCCTCGACGAGATGCGCGACTGGTTCACCGCCAACCGCAAGCCCGATGCCCCGATGGTCCTGGTCGGCGACCTCAATATCGCGCCGCTAGAGCATGACGTCTGGTCGCATAAAAAGCTGCTGAAGGTGGTTTCGCACACGCCGATCGAGGTGGAGCGACTGGCCTCGGTCCAGAACGGCCTCGGCTGGATCGATACCGCTCGCCACGTCACGCCGGAGACCGAAAAGCTCTATACTTGGTGGAGCTATCGCGCCCGCGATTGGGCGGCGGCGGATAAGGGGCGGCGCCTCGACCATGTCTGGGTGACGCCGCCGCTGGGGGACAAGATCAAGGATTCCTCGGTGCTGCGCGACGCCCGCGGTTGGGAGAAATCGTCGGACCATGCGCCGGTGACGACGCAACTGGGATAGCGGCTTTTTTTACCGCCGCTTAAGCCGCAATCTTGCCGTCCAATTCGTCATCGATGAAGGCGCGGATCACCTCTTCCATCGAGCTGTCCCGGACGAAGCCGAGCGCCACCGCTTTTTGCGTATCGAAATCCGGCGGCCAACCATCGACGATCTTTTGGATGAAGGCGTCAGGCTGCCAGTCAATCCGGTCGGCGACGGCCTTGCCGGCGACCGCCTCCAGGGCATCGGCCATTGCCCGGATGGTCATGCAGAAGCCCGGCAAGGTGGCCTCGCGCGACGGCCCCCATTCCGCCTCGGTAAGATTATGCGCCCGCACCACGTTTTCGATGATCGAGCGCGGCGAGGCGAGGAACATCCGCGAGTCCGGGCTCACCGGACAGACCGCCCGCTCGCCCTGCAGCGGCTCGCGGATAATCGAGCTGGCGAAAGTCGACGCCGCCTTGTTCGGCTTGCCCGGTCGCACCACGACGGTCGGGAAGCGCAACGCCCTGCCATCGACAAAGCCCTTACGGCTGAAATCATTGACCAACAGCTCGCCGATCACCTTTTGGGTGCCGTAGGAGGTTTGCGGCGTGCGCGCCGTCATGTCGGCGATCACCTCGGGCATATCCCCGCCAAAGGCGGCGCAGGAACTGGCGAAGATCAGCTTCGGCTTGGTGGCGTGGTCCCGGCAAATATCAAGGATCGCCCGGGTGGCGTCCAGGTTCACCGCCATGCCGAGATCGAAATCCTCCTCGGCGCCGGCGCTGACCACGGCGGCGAGATGAAAGACGCTGTCGGTATCAACCGGGATCGACCGTTCCAGCAGATCGCGATCGGTGATGTCGCCGGTGACAATCGTCACCCGCGGGTCCTCGGCCAATTCCGCTGACGGATCGATCACGTCCAGCAGGGTCAGCCGCTCGACCCGGGAGGCGGTTCCATCCGACCCGATCAGGGCGTTCGCCCCGAGCAGGCGATGCGCCAGCTTTCGTCCCAAAAAGCCCGAAGCTCCGGTAATCGTCACATTCATGATTCAGCGTCCCTTAAACCAGCCAAGACCGGCTGCCGTCTCGCCCTTGGGACGATATTCGCAGCCGACCCAACCGGTATAGCCCAACTCATCCATCAAATCGAAGAGGAAGGGATAGTTGACCTCCCCCACGTCCGGCTCGTGCCGGCCCGGCGTGCCGGCGATCTGCATGTGCGCGATGATATCGATATACTCACGCATGTGCATCGCCAGATCGCCTTCCATGATCTGGCAGTGATAGAGATCGAATTGCAGGCGTACATTGTCGGCGCCGACATCATCGATGATGGCCCTCGCCTGAGCCTGATAGTTCAGAAAATAGCCTGGAATATCTCGGGTATTGATCGGCTCGATGATCAAGGTCTTGCCTTGGGCCGCAGCGACCGGCGCCGCGCGCTTGAGGTTGGCGACGATGGTCGCCCGGTGAGTATCCCGCGACGCGCCTTCGGGCACCAACCCGCTCATCGCATGAATGCAATTATTGCCGAGCACGGCGGCGTAACCCAATGCCTGCTCGATCGCCGCCTCGAAATCCGCCTCGCGTCCCGGTACGGCGGCGAGACCGCGCTCATTACCGTCCCAACTGCCGGGATAGGTATTGAACAGCGCCTGGGTCATCGCATGCTCGTCGAGCCGGGCCTTGATCTCCTCAGCCGGAAAATCATACGGAAAAAGGAATTCGACACCCTTGAACCCGGCCTTGGCGGCAGCGCCAATCCGATCAAGGAAATCATGCTCGGTGAACATCATCGATATATTGGCGGCAAAATTGGGCATGGCGTCCGAGCGTCCCTAGCTTATCATTGCGTGGTCACTGAATGGAATTTATCGCCTTCAGAACCGGACAATACACGACCGGCGCCCGGGCGACCAAGAGCAACATTGACCGGGCCGGTGGCGCGGCAATCAGAGGGAATGTCACATGGCTCCGATCCTGGGCTGCATCGCCGACGACTTCACCGGCGCCACCGATCTCGCCAATATGCTGGTGCGTGGCGGCCTGGGGACCGTGCAGCTGCTCGGCGTGCCGGAGCCCGGCGATCCGGTCCCGGATGTCGACGCGGTGGTGGTGGCGCTGAAATCCCGCACCATTCCAGCCGCCGAGGCGGTTACCCAGTCGCTGGCGACGCTGGAATGGCTGCGAGCGGCGGGGGTGCGGCAGTTTTTTTTCAAATACTGCTCGACCTTCGATTCCACTGATGACGGCAATATCGGGCCGGTGACCGACGCACTGATGGACGCATTGGACGCCGATTTCACCATCGCCTGCCCGGCCTTTCCGGAGACCGGCAGAACCATCTTCAAGGGCCATTTGTTCGTTGGCGATCAACTGCTGTCCGACACCCATATGCGGCATCACCCGCTGACCCCGATGACCGACAGTAACCTGGTCTCGGTGCTGGGCCGGCAAACCCGCCGCCAAGTCGGACTGGTGCAGCACCGTGAGATCGAACAGGGCGACGGCGCGATCAGCCGGGCGTTCGACGCGCTCAAGCTCGACGGCAAATCCATCGCCGTCGTCGACGCGGTTAGCGATGACCAGCTCCATGTCATCGGCCGGGCGTTGGCCGCGCTGAAATTGATCACCGGTGGTTCCGGTATCGCGCTGGGCCTGCCGGCGAATTATCGCCAGGCCGGGTGGCTCGGCGAGAATGCGACGGCCGACCAGGTACCCTCGGTCGTCGGTCCGGCGCTGGTGCTCTCGGGAAGCTGCTCGGCCGCCACCCTCGGACAGGTCGCCGCATTCGCGAAAGCCCGGCCGGCCCATCAGCTTGATCCACTCGCCCTGGCCGAGGGACCTGGCGCCGTGGACGCCGCCATCGCCTGGGCCAAAAGCAAACTGGCGGACGGCCCGGCCCTGATCTTCGCCAGCGCCGAGCCCGATGCGGTAAAGGCGACACAGGACAAGCTCGGCCGGGCCGCCGCTGGCGATCTGGTGGAACAGGCCATGGCGCGGATCGCCCGAACTCTGGTTGAGGATGGCGTCAGACGGTTGGTGGTGGCCGGCGGCGAGACCGCAGGCGCGGTGGTCGGCGCTCTTGGGATCAAGGGTTTGCTGATCGGCGCGCAAATCGACCCCGGCGTTCCAGGCACCGTCACCATGGGCATGCCGAGGATGGCGCTGGCGCTCAAATCCGGTAATTTCGGAGCGCCTGACTTTTTCGAAAAGGCGTTGCGGGTCATGCCCTGAGCACAAAGCCGGGGGTCACCCTTCAGCCAGCCGAAAGATCAATCGTCACGTGGACTTCTGGGTCAACGGCCCCGGAAAGGTAATAATCACGCTGGTGCCCTCGCCGGCATTGTTACGGAACGCCAGGTGGATGCCCAGTTTAGCGAGCCTTTTCATGACCAATCCCAGGCCAAAGCCGCTGCCGACGTCGCCATGCAGGCCGACCCCGGGCGAGACCGGCAATCCATGCAAAATATTCTTGATCGTCTCGGGCGCCATCCCGACCCCGCTGTCCGTGACCACCAGGATGGCCGCACCGTCCTTTTCGGTAACCCGCGCCTCCACCGCGACACAGCCGCCCGAAGGGGTGAACTTAATCGCATTCGAGACCAAATTGCCGAGGATCCCCTCCAAAACCTCTGCGTCAACCAGCAAACCGGGAAATTCCTTGTCGACCGACATCGTGAGAGTGACGCCGCGTTCTTGCGCCATCGCGCCATAAAGCCGGACTGTCTGGTTAATCACCTTTTTCGCCGAAATTATCCCCAGGGTAGCTGACACCATTCCATCAGCGGCAAGATCCCCATCTAGCAAATGGTTGCATATTCGAACTAGTTTTTGTGTGGCGACATGCATGATTTCAGAATATTCGCGATACCGCGGGTCGCTATGCGGTCCAAACTTTTCCACACGCATCATTTCACTGAAACCGAGCATGGCATTCAGGGGATTTCGCAATTCATGCGCGATAATCGCTATCGCGTCGACAGGCATTGAGCCGGATTGACGCATCCGTTTAAGGCGACTGAAAGCGCTTGGTCTTCGGCACCCGGTTGCATTGAGCGCACATCTCCGGCACAGGTCCTATGGACATTCGTTAAGCCAGCCCTTGCTGTATTCTAGCAATCAAGCTACGCGCAATTTCTTACTGAAATGATAATGAACATCTGCCGAAGGG
The DNA here is from genome assembly GCA_027623845.1 of Pseudomonadota bacterium. Lineage (GTDB taxonomy): Bacteria > Pseudomonadota > Alphaproteobacteria > Thalassobaculales > Thalassobaculaceae > JADHLJ01. The sequence goes on along the minus strand of JAQBUJ010000096.1, from coordinate 1,793 downwards.
CAGACCGACCCTTGGCCCCGATGTCACTCGGCCAGGGCGCGATAAGCCTCCCGGAAATCCATCCGTGGCTTGCCATAGCGGTTGCCCTGGCCATAGCCGACGCCGACGGTGCGAACCAATTCCTCGTCCGCGTCGGTTTCGATAAACTCGGCGATCACCGAGACATCCGCGTGATCGCAGTACTGCATCACGCTTTCCAGCAAGCGCCGGGTACGGGCGCTGGTATGCGCGCCCTTGATCAAAGAGCCGTCGACTTTGGCGTAGTCGACCTGGATCGACCGTAGGCTCTCGAATGAGGTGCCGCCGGCGCCGACATCATCCATGCAGACTTTGTTGCCGAACTTGCGGATTTCCTGCAGTCGGTGGTTGGCAACGGCAAAGTCCCGGATCATCACCGTCTCTGTCAACTCGAACAGTACTTGCGGGACGATGTCCTTGTAGGGCCGTAAAACCCTGTTCAAGGCCGGAAGGAAAGAATCGCTGGTGAGTGATCGGGCCGAAATATTCACCGCCACGTGCGGGTGCCAGCCATCCCGCGCCTGGCGGGCTAAAATCCGCATGACGCTTTCGAGAACCGCCATGTCGAACTCTTCGATCAAACCGGTATCCTCAATGAACAAAATGAAATCCTGAACCGAGGGAAAGCCCTTTACCCGGCTCAAGGCCTCGAAATGTCGGATCCTGCCGGTGGCGATCTCGACGATCGGCTGGAAGGCGACCTCGAATCCTTTAACTTCGATGATCGAGCGAGCCTCGGCGATTCTCGGCATCGTCTTTTGCATGGTCTTGCGCGCCGCCTCGATCACTTCACCCAGCCTGAGACCGGCACCGTCCTGAGATTCAAACTGGCGCAGCGAATAGAGCAGCGCCCGAACGGCATCCGCCTCTTCAACCTTGCCACCGTCAAGGCTGATGCTTTGCGCCGAGACCGCGATAGCGTCCCCCGCCTCAAGATGGGCGATATCCGAGACGCCGCGCCGCAAATCCTCAGTTCTCACCTCACGGCCATGAATCACCGCAAAACGATCACCACTGATCGCGCTGGCCGCGTCACCTCCCATAGAGTGCTCCTGCAGGTAGCTGGACAGCGACGACAACAACTGATCCGCCGATTTCCCATCCTGACGCTGAAAGGCGGTCATGCCGTCAAGCGCCAGATATGTCAGTCGGACCGGTTCGCCCTTCGCCATCGCGTGCTTCAGCTTACGCTCCACGACGGGTTCGAATTCCTGGCGGGACGGCAGGGAGACCTCTTGGCTATCTAACTGGCTGGGGCTTAGGCCGGGACGCAAAAAAGTGACCGTCAGGTATAGCGAGGCCGGGTTGCTTGGTAGTCGGCAACCACCTAGCACCGCCGGCTTGGAGTCGCCCTCTCGTCCATTGAAGCCAACCGTCACCGGGGTCATCTTGCCGCCGATTTGGATCTTTTTGAGCGTGTCGGCAACGAAAGCATGGTCGGATTCGGTTACATGGGCAAGAAACGGGCGGTTCAATAGTTCCGTGTCTTCTACGCTCGAACTTCCAGTACCCAATCCGGGCGCATGAAGCCGAGAGCTGGCGCCGGAAACGAAGGAAATTTCGTCGGTTTCGCTGACCTCCAGCAAGATATCGGCTGCGGCAAAAGAGAAGGCGACGAAGCGGTCTCGCTCGGCCTTGAGGCCCATCTTGGGCGGGGTTTCATCATTCATACGGTAGTCGTACTTACTGTCATGCCCATGGTTTATACCCATATTCATGATGGATAACAGCACCTTCTGACCGTCGCGACGCACCCCGACCGCCGCCAGCACGGA
>JAQBUJ010000095.1 GCA_027623845.1 Pseudomonadota bacterium | reverse complement strand
CCATCGGCGCGTTTAAGCGGGCCCCTGGAACGATGATCCCGCCGCGATCGCCGACCGTCACTTGGCCATAGCGCTCAGCATAGATTTCCGGCAACGGCCGGGCGCCGGGAACGGCAAGCCATAGGCGCAGCAAATGTCGTTTTTTCTCCGGCTCCGCCCAATCTTCATAGGCCGTCCGGTCGTGCAGGATCGAGTGATTGTGGACCCACTGCATGTCGCCGGGCTGAAATTCCATCTGCAGATTGATCTCGGGGTCGTTGGCCAGCGTGTCGAACAGATCCAACGCCTCGCATTGCGCGGTGGTCAGCGGCGGCACCTCATCAAACCGGCGCGCCGATTCGATGTATCGCCGTGCATAGATCGCCGAAAGATAACCGGCGTGGAAATTATAAACCGGAATTTCGAAATAGGCCTTCTTGCCGGCCGGGATCTCGCCGCGCCGATCGGTGGCGAAGGGCTCGAACAACAGCCGCAACAGGTCCGGTCGGCGTTTGTGCATCTCATTGTAGATGGTCATCGAGCTGACCAAGGCCGACGCCCCGCCGGATCGAGAGGTCTTCAAGCAAAGCAGGGCGACAATATCGCAGGAATCAGTATGGAAGGTCTGCCGCTCACGGGTCTGGTAGATCCGGGCGGTCTGGTCGTTGACGGCGTCACGCCCAAGGTCACGGACATGACCCAGGACATGGCCTTTGGCGTTTTGCGAGCGGGCGTTGCCGAAATAGCTGCCGATCCCATAATAGGCCATCGCCGCCTCGCGGATCGACCAGCGATCGACCGGCAGGCCGCGCATCAACGCGAACCCGCGCCCGGTCATCACCTCCTGGCGGATCGAGGCAAGCCTTGGCGCCACGGTTGGTAGCGGGAAATCCGAACGCGAGATCCGGGCGATATCGGCATTGGCCTCAAGCAACGGTCGCATCGCGGCCTCGATCTCGGCCACATCAGCCGGCGAGATCCGATGCACCCATTCGTCACTCGCGCTCATCCGCGGCCCGTACCACACTTGCGGCCCGTCAATCGGCGCTGGCAAGTCGAACCCAGGGGCCGAATCGTCAAGAGCGGCATTCATAACCATGATCTGTTTCCCGGTTGCTGGGTCCGTGTGGCGCGGTAATCTCTATCGCATTCAACAGAAACAAAGCCGCCGTATCAATCGGGAATTCCAGCCGCTCGCAATACGTCACGCCATTGCGCCCGCGACGGTCGACCGCGACGGGCTTGCCGGGCCGACCATTCGGCGAATTTAAAATACGGATGCAGATCCAAAAACGCCCTGACCTCGGTCGCCGCCTCAGCCTTTCGGCCCAGCGCGTCATGGATGTAAATCCGCATCAACCGCGGTGCCTCGGCGGCCGGACGCTTTTCGATGACCGCATCCAGCGACGCAAAGGCCGCGTCTGGATCGCCAGCGGCGAATTGCAGTTCGGCAAGGTTTTGCGTCAAGGCGACGGGATGACGAGGATGGACCCGCAAGGCGTGTTCCATCACCGGAAGCGCCTCGCCATGGCGACCCGCGCGGATCAAAGCCTGGGACAGCGCCCACTGGATGGAAAATGTGTTTGGCCCAAGCCTGGCCGCCGCGCGCCAAGCTGCGATTGTCTGCTCGGTATCGCCTCCCACCGCGCCACCAACCTCCAGCAGCGCCGCCTTATGAGCCGGGCCTAGAGGGTTTTGCGGATCGCCCCGGATCACCATTTCTGCAAAGACAAGTCCCTTTGCCACCACGCTGGCGACGTCAGCGGAATTCAACTCACCCCAGCCATGACGGGCGGCATTCAAATAGGTCCAGGCGATTTCCACCGGCGCCGCGGACCAATCCGGATCGGCGGCATGCGCCTGCAGCAATCTTTTAAGACTGTTGGACATGCTCTGGCGATCGTCCGGCACCCGATAGGCGACGGCTTCGGCATAGGCGACCCAAGCATCGTAATTCGACGGCCCTCTTGCCCAGATCCGGGCCGCTTCATCATCCGCCAATTCGACATCCATGGCGTCGAGGATCTTGCTACGCGCAATGCCCGGGACCTTGAAAATCTCGCGCGGGTCGGCGTCGTAATCCTCGACCCATTCGACCTCACCGCTAAAGGCATCGATGACCCGCAAAAATACGCGGTACTTCTCACCGACGCGGCTGAGCGTTCCGGAGATCAAATAGCGCACGCCGAGCGCCTCGGCGGTCGACTTGACCCGGAACTGTCCACCGCTGAACCGTGAGCTGGTTTCCGGGGAAATCAGGAACAATCCCGGCACCCTGGACAACATGGTGATCAAATCGTCGCCGAACCGGCCCGCAACCAAGGCATCACGGTCGGTTTGGGTAACCGCGCCGATCGGGATCACCACCGCCGATGGGATTTCAGGCAAAGGCCAGGCCAAGGCCTTTGGATTAGCAACGTCGGGCGGAAAGTCCCGCATTTGGATCCACACGGTCCAGCCAAGCCCGGCGGTGAACAGGACGATGCCGACGGCGCTCAACAAGGTCAGCATTGGCCAGCGCCGTCGCCACCCCTTCGGCTTCCCTTCAGCGTCATGCACCGATGCCGGTGGCCCTTCAAACGCCATCAGGCGGAAAGACGAAGGGCCGCATCAGAGCGGCCCTTATCCTTTTGTTTGCATGGAACATCGCGTCGCTTCGTGCGGATCGCCAGGGGCCGCAGCCGCCGGACCGCCTTGGCGACCGGGTTGCGTTTACCCTTCATGGCGTCACCTCTTGGCATGCTCTGGACTCTGTCTAGGCAAAATAGGCATCGTCGCGACGGAATTCAACGCTCTGACGCATATCAATCCACCAGCGCCTGATAAACCAACACCCGCAACTCCCGACGGATCGGGTAGCTCGATGATGGAACCAGTTGCGTCATGAAGACCACCGATATCTCTTCGGTCGGATCGATCCAGAACGCCGTGCTCGCCATGCCACCCCAAGTGAACTCGCCGGGGCTACCGAGAATCTGCGCCTTGGTCGGATCCAGCAGCACCGCACCACCAAGACCAAAGCCAATGCCAGTCATCGGCATCTCGCTGAAGGTCGCCTGCCCCATCGACGCCATGTCGCCCGGCAGATGGTTGAGTCGCATCAGCTCGATCGTCTTGCGACCCAGAACTCTGGCCTCACCGAGCGCCCCACCCCGCCGAACCATCTCGACAAAGCGCAGATAATCCCCCATCGAGGAGACCAGCCCGCCGCCGCCCGAACTCATCGTCGTCGGCGCCAGGAAACGGCTGTCGGCGGCTGTCTCGATCAACTTCAGGGGCGCTTCATCGGTCTTCGTGTAAAGCGAACAGAACCGGTCGATTTTGTCCGCCGGCACCCCAAAGAACGTGTCCGACATGCCGAGCGGCTCAAAGATCCGCTCGCGCAGCACGGCCTCGAACGGTTTGCCTGCCACCACTTCGACAAACCGGCCGAGGACATCGGTTGAAACACCGTAATTCCAACGGCTACCGGGCTGAAAACATAACGGCACATCGCCCAGGCGTTTGACCACCTGTTCCAGGGTATCGCCAGCGTTGGAAAAATCCGCCTTCGCCCGACGCATCGCCCGACCGACCGGCCCGGGATCAAAAATGCCATAGGTGAAACCGGACGTATGATTCATCAATTGCCGGACCGTGACGGGGATTTCCGGATCCACCAACTCCATATCCTCGAACGGACCGGACACATAGACTTTCTGCGCCGCTAGCTCAGGCAGGAACGCTGACACCGGATCATCCAACATGAACCGGCCCTCTTCGTAGAGGCTCATGGCCGCGACCGTGGTGATCAGCTTGCTCATCGAATAAATGCGGCAAAGCCCGTCCGGTATCGCAGGCGTCCCGGCTTCGATATCCCGCAGCCCGTAGTGATCGGCATAGGCGATCTCACCCTTGCGCATCACCGCAACCGCCGCGAAGGGCAATTTGCCGTCATCGACATAGGCGCGCAGCCAGGGTCCGAGACGGGCCAGACGCTCGGCGCTAAAACCTACGGAGGCCGGCGTCGCTATTGCTGCGAGATCATCAAACGGCATGTTGATCTTTCCCAAGACAACCAAGGCGTAGCCTCGGGTGTAGCACGACCGAACGCCCGGGAGTTATCTGAATTCCGCCAAAAAAAATGACGGGCTCCGGGTTAACCTTGAATTTCCCCACGTTCAGAGTATTGTTGGACGCTCGAAACTTGGCTGATCGATTGGCGTGAATGCCTTGAAGTTTTCCGAGGCTGCCATTCGAGAATCGAAATATTTCGATAGGCTAGGGTTCCTCACGTTGACGCGGATTGCCGGTCCAGTGTGGATTGGTGTGCCCAGTCTAAGTAAAAAGCGCACGTAAGATTGCGCAATACGACCTCAAAACCGATGGAAGAAGATGAAAAACAGCTACAGAGACGATAGCTTCAATGCTCGAATGCAGAATGCGGCCAAGGCAAAGAAAGCCGCCCAGGATCGGATAAAAGCCCATCCTAAACCCGGCGACCCCGAATTCGAGAAACTCCGCGCCGAAAGGCAAGCGATCGCCGAAGCCCGCGAGGCGCGGCACGCCGAGCGTAAAGCAGCACGAGAAGCTGAGATCGCCCAAATAGAGGCTGAAAAGATCGCTCGAGAAGTGGCCGAGCAGGAGGAAGCCTTACGGGAAGCCGATGCCGCCGTGGCCTTGCAGGCCGAGCGCAAGGCGGCACGCGACGCCCGCTACGCCGCCCGCAAGGCCAGGCGACGGTGAACAGCCAAACCCGCTCGGCGCCCTCTCTTACCGCCGATGACTGCCAAATCTGTGGCGCGTGTTGCAATTATTCGTGCGAGTGGCCGCGATTCTCACTCGAGGATCCGGCCACCCTCGCCCAGATACCGGCTGTCTATATAGATGACGAAAACGGCCGTATGCGCTGCGATGGCAACCGCTGCACAGCCCTGGATGGCGACATTGGTGTCAAGACGACGTGCACGATCTACGAGGCGCGCCCTTATGTCTGTCGAGATTGTTTACCCGGTGACGAGGCCTGCATGATCGCCCGGCAGCATCACGGCCTGTAGACCGCGATCGGTTCAAGCTCTGGCCCGAGTTCCATTTGGCTTGGGGGCACACCCCAAAAACAATTACTGATTTACAGTGAGGCCGGCGATTCAACCCGCGTCGCTTCGTGCCTCAATTCAGATCGATCGCGCTTTAGCGTCCGCTGTTGGACGGAACCGATCCCAACGGCGTACCATTGCGCCAAGTGCTTGAACTTTTGCAACGTGAGCAGATCCGTTCGCCTGACCATTGGCTTTGGAAGGTATCGCTACACCTGAGGCATTGGCGATGCTTGGGTATATCCGATAGGGGCCGCTCACTCGACGTATCGGTTGCTGGGGACGAGGTCATGCCTATTCCTTCACGCGGTCGCTTGCTGGGGTGAGATCAGATGCGCCGACGAAAACGTCTCGTCGCGCCGCCACTCACCGACGGTAACTCCGGGGACGCGGCATACGGCGTCAAGGAGGGATTCAACACGTCGCGCCGATTGCCGCGATCACGTCAAACGAAGGTGCGATTTCTAACACGGAAAATAATTGGAATCAACACATGCAAAAATTACAATGAAAACCAAGTATAAATTAAAAGAAAATTAACCCTTTCATTTTCCTTATCTTAAAATTCCATCAATCCTCAAATAATAATATACAAAACGGCGTTAAACACCCAGATCCACATGGGACATCTCGACAGGCGGACCAGAAAGCCAACCACATCAGATACTTCCCCTTTGCATTACCATCAACAGCGTAACAACAGCCGATTTATCCCGCTGAACGCCTGATAAAAAACCTCGAACTGCCGAAAAACCATATCATCATCCGGCCCCGCATCGTCGCCGACCCGAAGCGCCTCGCAGATCCCCCCCAAGGTTCGTCGACCATCAACAAGCGCCGCGATTGCCGGCGCCAGCGTGGGGAGCGGCGCACGATACGGTTGGCCCGGCGCCAAATCGGCTTTGAGTTCACCGCCGCCGCGGATTCCCCGGGCCACGACCGCTGGGTCCAAGTCTCGAAATACCGGCGTCATTTCACGCCAATTCATATCCAACCGCGCCACCGGATCGTCCGCACGCGCAGCCGGCACCGCATAAACAATATGCTTGGTCAACGCGCCGGAAAGCCGTTCGGCCAGCGCCCATTGCTCGGCCTGCGGCAGGGCGACCGCTCGGGCGCCGAGATCGGGGTCCGTGAGAAAACACCGTGGGTCGTATTGGGCCGGCGCGATGAACCCGACCGGCCGCAGGCCACCGGCTTGCAGGAAAGCCAACAATTCCGGAACCGTGTAGGCCCGATCCCGGCGATGCAGCAAAAGATCGTACAGACCCGCCTCACCGCCCTGAAAATGGTCACCGACGAAGGGGTTTTGCCGTAACCAATGGCTCTGGGGCAGACCTTCGAGCAATCGGCGAACAATCACCAACCGGTCGGTGTCGCCATCACCGTCGGCCAGCAACCGCATCGCGTCTTGGATATCGTAGACCCCGCGCCGGCCAAGTGCGCCATAGACCATCAAGCCCATGCCGCCACCCGCCGTCAGTTGCGCCGCCAAAGCCCGCAGCCCCTGTTCCGGGTCTGCCAGGTGATGCAAAACGCCGCAGCAGTCGATGTAATCATAAGGGCCGGGACAGAAGTGGCCGACCGCCTCGATCTCTCCGGTCACGAATCGAATATTGGTCAACCCGCGCGCCGCCGCCCGAGCCTCGGCAATCGCCCGCGAGGCCGTCGACATGTCCAGATAGGTGACCGTCCCCGCCGCCACGCCGGCATCGACCAGCTGCTGCGCCAGCATGATCGTTGCATCACCGGTGCCGCCGCCGGCCACCAGCGCCCGAAACGGTTCATCCGGATCCAGATGTCCGGCGTTGAGATAATGCGCGATCTCCAGCAGATGGCTCGGCGAACCAGTAACCAGACGCTTCGCCTCGTCAGCCGGGTCGCGCGCCGGATAGGGATAGCTCTCGTACTGGGCCTGGACCGCCGCTGAACGGTCGATCTCGTCCATGGCGCCTACCTAGAACGCGAGCGTCGAGGTGGCGCGAATTTCGCCGACCAGGGTGCCGGCCCAGTTCCGCACCTCGCGCACAACTGCCGTGTCAATCCGGTCAGCCGCTGCCTCGTCCAGCACGCCGAGATGGCGAAGCACCGCCAGCATCGCCGCCGCCGATCCACGTCCGGCGCCATCATCGATCTTCAGACACACCCCAAGCCCAAGATCAGGAAGCGCAGCGGTATAGACCCCCTCGGCGCCGCCTTTGAGCAGACACCGCATGCCGGTCTCGGCCAGGACCAGACTGTTGAACGTCCCGGTGCCGGAGATCAAACGCGGGTTGCCGGCACAAGCCTTGACGATGCGCCGGCACGCCGCCGCCCGTTCCTCGGACAGACCGGATGGATCGGCGAGCTTGGCCATGCCGTGAGCGATGGCCCGCAACGGCGCGCCAAATACCGGAATGCCGCAGCCGTCGACGCCGCGCGCGGTCGCCGAAAGATCCACTTCGGCGAAAGCCTCCATGAAGGCGATCAGCCGGGTCTGCACCGGATGATCAGCCCTGGTATATCCGGCGACCGGTTCGCCCAGATGCACCGCCGTGGTCAGCATCCCGGAATGCTTGCCCGAGCAGTTATTGTGAGCGCGGCTAGGAGCCTTTCCGGCGCGGAGCAACGCATGCGCCGCCGCCTCGTTAACTGGCAATTGCGGGCCGCATTCCAGATCGTCCGGTCCCAGGCCAAGTCGGCCAAGCCACGGGACCACCCGGTCCACATGAATAGCCTCGCCCCGGTGCGAGGCACAGCAAAGCGTAATCTCGTCATCCCCGAGCGCGAAGGCATCGGCGGCGCCGGATTCGATCACCGGAATGGTCTGCAGCGGTTTGATCGCCGAGCGGGCATAGATCGGCCGCTCGACCTCTCCCCAGCCATGCACGATGGCGCCCTTTGCGTCGCAGATCGCGACGATGGCGCGATGGACGCTCTCGACCATGCCCCCGCGTGTGACCTCGACGGCGATCGGCGCAGCATCGGCTTCGTCGACATACACGCGCTGGATCGCCGCGTCCTGGGCTGGATCGCCGGTGGATAGACCGACGGAAGTCTCGACGTTCATCGAGTAATCTCCATGATGGATTTGAACAGAACCTTGCCTTCGGGCAACGCTTCGTGCAACACCCGCGTCCATGCGCGGATATTTTGGAATTGGCGTTGAGGGGATCAGCAAGCCGATGAATCTCGGCGCGGTGACCCGGACCGCCCACGCTTTCGGAGCCAGCTTCGTCTTCACCGTCGCCCCGGCGGCGCCGATGCGTGAGATAAATTTGGCCGACACCTCAAGCGCGGCGGCAAATATGCCGTTCTATCAGTTCGCCGACGCCGACGAACTGATGCTGCCGAAGGGTTGTTCGCTGATCGGTGTCGAGATCACCGAGGACGCCATCGAATTACCGAGCTTTCATCATCCCCGCTGCGCCGCCTATGTGCTGGGACCCGAGCGCGGCATCCTGTCCGAGGGGATGTTGGCGCGTTGTGACTACACAGTGAAAATCCCAATGAAATTCTCGATCAATGTCGGGCTGGCCGGCGCCCTGGTCATGTACGATCGGTTAACCAGCCTGGGCCGGTTCGCCCCGCGACCACACCGCCCCGGCGGCCCGACGGAACCGAAACCCGTGCCCTCATTCGGCGCGCCGGCCTGGGTCAAGAAGGAGAAACGCCGCGCCCAAAAGGCCAAGGATACCGGATGATCATAATCACGATGCTTGCATTCGGTGCGCGGTGCTCTAAATAGCGCCAATGACAGACTT
>JAQBUJ010000094.1 GCA_027623845.1 Pseudomonadota bacterium | reverse complement strand
AAAATTCTCTCGCGGCCAGCGGCGGCCGTGAAAACCCCAGTTTCCGCGCGGTTCAGGGCGAAAAGCTGTTGACCGCCGGTTCGGCAATTTCTGACGAATTCACTCTCTATCGCCCTATTCTCTCCAAAGCTGTTGACTGCGCTCATTTAGTACGGGTTTGTAATACTATGTTTTCAAATGATAATTCGGATTGGTGAATTTTCGGATTTGGCAATTCGCTCGCTCGGGAGACAGGACCTGACATCCAATTCGTGCATTGAAATCACACAATAATTTGAATTTTTGGTACGGGCAAAGGGGGACGGAAATCCGAAAGCCGAGTGGTTTTCAGGGCTGAGAACTTCGGCTCTACATCGGTAAACGGACCAACTACCCTAGTTTCTGATGGTCCCTCATTGATCCAAATAGGATATTTTCGACCGTATTGAAGAAGAAATTTCCCGCTCTTCATTGGCGACCTATTCGGCCGCAGCCGACGCGACATGTGGTGGCGGGATCGAGGATTTTAACGTCTTCATTTTTCGGCCTAGGCGTGGGTGGAGCCGACCCGCGATTGCCCAGGCCATGAATAAACCCATGCCCGTGGCCGCGAAGACGCCGGAAACTGGCCCCACCAATAACATCAACCAGGCAAAACCCGGTGAAAGGATGCCAGAGACGTCCCGATAACTTGAATATACGGCGGACATTTCCGTGCGCTCGGAAGGTTTTACCGCCATCAGAAAGGGGAGCCCTCCCGCGATATCCAAGAGGACGAGATAGGCGGAGCCGACCATCAGCAGAATAATCGCCGTCCATGGCCAATTCGAGCAAAACCCGGCGCCTAGAAATGCGGCGCCGCTGAAAAAGAAGCCGACCCGGATCGCTTTGCGGATTGATGAGCGCTCGATCCATTTAAGCATGAGCGGCGTTAAAAACAGCAATCCATTGCTGACCGACAACACCACGCCGCCGACATTTTCTCCCAGGCCACTTTCGATCGCGAACACCGGCACGTAAACCACGTAGGCCCACCAGCCGCAGGACCGCAGGACCGCGAACATCCACCCCACGATCAATCTTGGTTGAACGAAAAATCGGCCAAGATAGGCCACCGGATTAGGCGTGGGAGCGCGTGCGCGCGTTATCAGTTTTCCGTTACCCAGCCGCATCCACCAAAAAATCACCAGCAATCCACACGCCGAAACGCCGGCTATTAAAAAGGGGGCCGGTTCCCAAACTTGCAACAGCCAGACACCGCCGGCGGGCCCGAGGGTCCAGGCGGCGGCGCTATAGAAAAGTCTTAGTGTTTCGCATCGCCCCAATTCTCTGCTGGCGACGTAATCCAAGACATAGGCGTTGAAACAAACGAACACCGTGACGGTTGCCGCCATGTTGATCATCAGCGCGACCACGACCAACTGACTGTCTCCAAATATCACCAATGCGCCACTGACCACATAAGAAGCCACGCCCCCCGAATAGAGCCAGCGCCTTGGGACAAATCGGATCAGCCATGGAACGAGCAGGCCCCAGGCCATCGAGATGATCCCGATGACGAAATAGATCTCCGAGACCAAGCTTGAGTCCTGGAAGGCGCGGTACACGACGATCGGGAAGACGGAAATCAAGATTCCACGCGTCACGGCTTCCGTCCCGGCGAGGATCGCGAAGCCTCGGGGATTGGGCACGGGTGTGTGGCGTAGCCACTCTGGGACGCGACGTTGAAACATATCGAACTCTGACCGAAGACGACCTGAGTGATATGGACATCAAATCTTTCGACGTGCTGTTTCGCATCCGACCGCCGTATTGTTTTTTTTATGAAAAGGCGGATTTGAAACAGAATGGCGCCGTTTCGACCAAGGGGGTATTGGGAAAGTGCCGAAGCGCCGCCGCCCAGTGAATTCAGCTGGACAGCGCTCGGGCCTGCTCCCGCCAGACCACCGGGAACGGCCGCATCAAACCCGCCAGCGTCATATCGGTCGGTTGGCGCCCGTCGAGGATCGCCTCGACGATCTCCGGCGCCAGCAGCGTCAGCCGGAGAATCCTTCGCGCGCGTACCCGTGGATACCGTTTACGGGAGCTGGCACCAAGGCGCCCCTACAGCTTATGGGAGCACCGTCTCCCAAAATCATCGGACCCAATTGAAACGACGAGGCATCGGATATTTTTCACCATCTCCTTGACACCGTCTGTCGCAGTCACTATCTGCGTTAGCACTCGCTATGGGTGAGTGCTAACAGCTGCCGCGCACGATTAACCCGAAGCGACCCTTTTTTATAATCGCAGCTAAATACACCGGAGAAATGGCATGGGTTTCAGGCCTTTGCACGACAGAGTGCTCGTGCGTCGCCTTGAGGGCGAAGAGAAAACCGCGGGTGGGATCATCATCCCCGATACCGCCAAGGAAAAGCCGATGGAAGGCGAAGTGATCGCCGTCGGTCCCGGTGGTCGTGACGAGAACGGCAAGGTGACGCCGCTCGATGTCAAAGCCGGCGACATGGTGCTGTTCGGCAAATGGTCCGGCACTGAGGTGAAGATCGATGGCGACGAGCTCCTGATCATGAAGGAGTCCGACATCATGGGTGTCATCGAGGCCGCCGCGAAGACGAAAAAAGCCGCCTGATTCAGGCATTGAATTAAAGGAGAGACAGTCTTATGGCTGCCAAGGAAGTTAAATTCGGCGCCGATGCGCGCCAAAAAATGTTGGCCGGTGTCGACATTCTCGCCAATGCCGTTAAGGCGACGCTCGGCCCGAAAGGCCGCAACGTGGTGCTCGACAAGTCGTACGGCGCCCCTCGAATCACCAAGGACGGCGTGACCGTCGCCAAGGAGATCGAGCTTTCGGACAAGTTCGAGAACATGGGCGCCCAGATGGTGCGCGAAGTGGCCTCGAAGGCGAACGACGCCGCCGGTGACGGCACCACCACCGCCACGGTTCTGGCTCAGGCCATCGTTAGGGAAGGCGGCAAGTCCGCCGCCGCTGGCATGAACCCGATGGATCTGAAGCGCGGCATCGACCTGGCCGTCGAGGCCGTGGTTGCCGAGTTGGCGAAGAAGTCCAAGAAGCTGTCGGGCACCGGCGAGGTGGCCCAGGTTGGTACGATCGCCGCGAATGGCGAGGCCGACATCGGCAGCATGATCGCCAAGGCGATGGAAAAGGTCGGTAACGAGGGTGTGATCACCGTCGAGGAAGCCAAGTCGCTGGAAACCGAGCTCGACATCGTCGAGGGCATGCAGTTCGATCGCGGCTATCTCTCGCCGTATTTCGTCACCAATTCCGAGAAGATGATCTGCGAGCTCGAAAACCCGTACATCATGCTACACGAGAAGAAGCTGTCGAACCTGCAGGCGATGTTGCCGATACTTGAGGCCGTTGTTCAGAGCAGCCGTCCACTGTTGATCATCGCCGAGGATATCGAGGGCGAGGCGCTTGCCACGCTGGTCGTCAACAAGCTGCGTGGCGGCCTGAAGGTCGCGGCCGTGAAGGCCCCTGGCTTTGGTGATCGTCGCAAAGCGATGCTCGAGGATATCGCAATCCTTACGGGCGGTACCGTGATCTCCGAAGATCTTGGCATCGAACTCGAGAGCGTTACGCTCGACATGTTGGGCACGACCAAGCGGGTGAGCATCACCAAGGAAGAGACCACCATCGTCGATGGTGCCGGCAATAAGAAGGACATCGAGGCTCGTTGCAACCAAATCCGGGTACAATCCGAGGACACGACGTCCGACTACGACAAGGAGAAGCTGCAAGAGCGTCTGGCCAAGCTGGCCGGCGGTGTCGCGGTTATCCGTGTCGGTGGATCCACCGAGGTCGAGGTGAAGGAGCGCAAGGATCGCGTCGACGACGCGATGCACGCGACCCGAGCAGCGGTCGAGGAGGGTATCGTCCCCGGCGGCGGAGCGGCTTTGATCTATGCCGGTCGCGCGCTCGACAAGTTGAAAGGTGCCAATGACGACCAGACGGTCGGCATCAACATCGTGCGCAAGGCGATCCAAGCTCCGGCGAGGCAAATCGCCGAGAACGCGGGCGAGGACGGTTCGGTTATCGTCGGCAAGCTTCTGGAGTCGAAGGATACCAACTGGGGCTTCGACGCCCAAAAGGGTGTGTTCGGTGATCTGGTGAAGGCCGGCATAATCGACCCGACCAAGGTCGTGCGGATCGCGCTGCAGAATGCCGCCTCGGTGGCTGGTCTGCTGGTGACGACCGAAGCCATGGTCGCCGAGAAGCCGGAGCCGAGGGGCGCCGGGGGGATGGGCGGCGGTATGCCGGACATGGGCGGCATGGGCTTCTAGGCAATTCACCTAATCGGTTTCGACGGGAATCCCCCGAGGTCTCGGACTAACGAACCCATGCCGCAGGAGCTTTGTGGAATGCGGCATGGGCTTCTAATCAAATCGGCATAGTCGGTTGCGAAAGGAAACCTCCGAGATCTCGGCCTGTCGAACCCATGTGATAGGAGTTTAGTGATATATGGGCAAGTTTCTTCTATTTACCCCCGGCCCTGTAAATGTGGCCGATAACCTGCGAGACGCGGTCTCGAAGCATAATATTTGCCATCGAGAGATCGAATTCAATGAATTGCTCGCCGGTATCGAGCAGAAGCTTCTTTCGCTTTTTCAGATCAAAAAACGGCACCGCTACCGCGCGGTGGTAATCACCGGTTCGGGTTCGGCGGCGAACGAATCGATGCTCTCCTCCGTCGTGGGTAAAGGCAGCATCCTAATCCTGTCGAACGGCGAATTCGGTGAACGTTTGTACAAAACCTCGATGATTCACAACGACCAGACCCATCTCATGGAGGTGCCTTGGGGAGACAGCTTTGATCCGCGAATTATCGAAGCCTATCTAACCCGCAACAAGATCAACGTGATTGCAATGGTCCATCACGAGACTTGTTCCGGCATGTTGAACCCGCTGGCCGAGATTGGCGCTTTGGCGAAGGCGCATGGAGCCATCTTCGTGGTAGATGGCGTCAGCAGCGTTGGGGCCGAGCCGATCGATATGGAGAGTTGCGATATCGCGTTCTGCTCCAGTTCCAGTTCCAAGGCGGTCGGATCTTATCCTGGACTATCCTTCGTGATCGGCCGGGAAAAAGAATTCAAGAAACTGAAGGCCCACAAGGCGAATACGACATATCTGAACCTTGCGACATTCTATGAGTTTCTCGAAACGCGGTCTCAAACGCCGAACACGCCGGCCGTGCCGTTGTTCCACGCACTTGATCAGGCACTCACGAATATCCTGAGCGAAGGCGTAACGAAACGTTTTGCCGCGATCCTGGCCCGTGCCGGTCAACTGCGCCGTGGAATGCGCAAACTGAATCTCGAATTTTTGATCGACGAGCGGGACATGTGCTCGATCTTGACGACGGTCCGTGTGCCCCCTTCGATAAATGTTGGCGATGTTCGCCGTCGCCTGCGGGAAAAATCGATCATCATCTACGAGGGGAAAGGCTGTTTCCAGGGAAAGGTGTTCCAGGTCGGTAATATTGGTGAAATGTCCGCGCTAGATATTCGGTTCTTTCTGAGAACCTTGAAGGATGTCCTTTTGACCCTACAAGTCGAACCCGAGGATTTGATGGTGCCGGTCATGCCGCTGCGACCGGTCCTTTTACTGGCCCCCGACAATCACGACGTCTTGGCGTCTGTAGCTTCATGACCGGCAAACTGGCTCGGCTGTGGGAAACAAAAACCAGTGACGACGAATGGTGGTCGTCCTTCATCACCGCCCCGTTAGGGATTGCGGCCAACTATGGCGCGGTCGAGGTCGCGTGGATCACTCCTAACAGAATAACCGCCACGTCGTTCCTTGTCGCGGTCTTGGCCGCGGGTTGCATTCTCGTGGGAGGATCCGCGAATTTCGTCGCGGCGGCGGTTCTGATCCACCTCAGTCATATGCTCGATTGCATGGACGGGCAAATGGCGCGCTACCGCCAGGTATCCTCGTCGATCGGCAGTTATTTCGACCGGGTGACCGACCAAGTGCAAGTCACGCTTTGGTTTGGTGCCTCGGGTTATGCGGCCTATCTTCAGACTTCCAACATCTTGCCGGCATTCTTGGCTCTCGTCGGCATCGGGTTCTACGGTTTAAGGGGTTACACGAAATACGTCGCCATCGAGATCGAAACGTCGCGTGACCCCGGTTATCAATCGAGGGTGGCGCTACTGAAGAAATCCGAAATCATCGCCGGGCTGGGCGTAGGCTTCCGGGCCAACTTGAGGTGGTTCCTGCTGGAACAACGGAAGATTCTCCAATTCGACGAGGGTGTTTTCATCTTCATGCTGTCGGCGGCGCTGCTGTTCGACGTGCTGGAGCCGATGCTCTGGGTCTTCGCCGCCAGCCAGTTCCTGCTTGGCGTATACCGGGCAATCCAACGTGGGTGTCGACTTGGCGACAGCCACAAAATGCCCATTCAAAAATAGCGCGGAGATGACGCATGCGAGGAGCCATATTGAACATGGAAAACCCGACCAACATCCCATCCAAGGCCGTCATACTCGCGGCAGGTATCGGATCCCGCATCCGGCCGCTCACCGATGATTGCCCGAAATGCCTGCTGTCAGTTGCTGGTATCCCAATTCTGGAGCGGATGATCCGCAACTGCCAAAGATGCGGTATCACGGAGTTTGTCGTGGTCCTCGGCTATTTACACGAGCGGGTCAGACGCTTCGTGAATGATACATTTCCGGGATTGCGGGTGAGTTTTATCATCAATGAAAAATACGCGGAGACAAATACAGGCTATTCCCTAATGCTTGCGGAGCAAAGCCTTGGTGGCACCGGTTTCGTGAAATTTGATGCGGATGTTGTTTTTGACTCGGAAATTTTACGTCATCTGATCGACAGCGAATTTCAAAATGCCCTGTGTATCGACCGTGATATTCAGCTTGATCAAGAAGAAGTGAAGGTGATTGTCGACGACCGGTTGCGAATTCTTCAAGCGAGTAAGTCAGCCGACCCGAAGCGCGCGATGGGCGAGTCTATCGGAATCGAAAAAATCAGCGCGGAGGCCGCGAAACACTTATTTGCCGAATTAACTCGTATGATGGCGCGGCACAGTCATCTTCAGGACTACTACGAGGCTGCTTACGAGCGGTTGATGGCACTAGGCACAACTTTCCACGCGCTCGATATAACCGGCTTGAATTGGACGGAAATCGATACACACGATGACCTTGCGGCGGCGCGCAATATGTTCACAGGCCCTAATCCAGAAACCCCAACGGAGGTATCAATGCCCGCTAGAGGCGTCATCGATCGGTAGACTCAGATCAGGGTAGTGGATCAGAAACTCAACCCATTGAACGTATAATGTGGACATTCAATGGAATTTCCGCGGTCAGCGACACATCTTGCATCTCAAGGCTTGCTTTCGCCCCGCATGCAAAGGAGACCCAATGTCTAAAGGTAACAAAAAGCGGGGAAACAAAGAAATTAGAAAGCCCAAACAAGTAAAAGAGAAAATATCCGCGACGGCGAATTCCACGGCCTGGAAACCGGCGCAGTCGAGCGAGGGTAAAAAGGTAAAATAGGGATGTCAAAGGGCGGACCGGCGCGAAAACGGCCCAGTCCGCCGGTACATTGTTAGCTATCCGCAGTATCGGGGCCGGAATCATGGTTGCCACTGCGCGTCAACGCAAAATTTGGGACTGGTGCCCCAGCACCCATGCGTCCGGTAATGGATCTGACGGCAAATGAACGCTTGTGGCACGACCGAGATCTTCTGATTGCCGCCAGTTACGCCGGACGCTCCTCTGATAGCGGACCTGATCACCGCCACCAGCGTCGCCGTCCAGTGATTTCAGCTGGACAGGGTGCGGCTCTGTTCCCGCCAAACCACCGGGAATGGCCGCATCAAACCCGCCAGCGTCATATCGGC
Source organism: Pseudomonadota bacterium (assembly GCA_027623845.1). Classification (GTDB taxonomy): domain Bacteria; phylum Pseudomonadota; class Alphaproteobacteria; order Thalassobaculales; family Thalassobaculaceae; genus JADHLJ01. Next base: position 933 of record JAQBUJ010000094.1, on the reverse strand, counting down.
CGGCTGGCGCCCATCCAGTATCGCTTCCACGATCTCCGGCGCCAGCAGCGTCAACCGGAGCACACGACTGACATAGGACGTATTGATCTTCTCCGCCGCGGCAATCTCCTCGACGGTGACGTAAACACTGGCCTCCAGCAGCTTGCGCCAACGGAACGCCCGGCCCAGGGCCTTAATCATGGTGTTGTCGACCCGAGCCCGCGGCTTTGCCCAGGAGGGCGCGCCGTCCGGCGCAATCACCAGCTTGCGCCCACCGCGCGTGGTGAATGTCATGGGCACACGGATGTTCAGGAGCCGGCCGTCGGCGTCGAGGCAGGCATCGGTCATCATGCGGCCCTCCGACCGCCATGGGCATTGGCGATATCGGCGACCAGGGTCTGGAGCCCATCGACGCGGAACCGCAGGTTGAGCCCGTCCGGATGAACCTCGACCCGCTCAACCAGGAGCCGCAACACCCTCGCCTGCTCGCCGGGAAACAACTCGTCCCATAATGGATCAAGATCACACAGCGCCTCGCGGACCTCACCCTCGGTGAGGCCGTCATCGGTTTCGCGGCCAGCCCGCCAGGTCGCGACGACGACCTCCGGCGCGCGCAGCAAGCCGCGCACCTGATCGATCACCGCCGCCTCGATCTCGGCGGCGGCGACCCGGCGGATAACGCCATCGGCGGTCTCCGCCTTCAGCAGCTTGGCGGCGACGTAGTAACGGTAAAGCCGATCACCTTTGCGGGTGTGCACCGGCGTCATGGCCCGCCCATCGGCGCCGAAGATCAACCCCTTCAGCAGTGCCGGGGTCTGCGCGCGCGTATGATTGGCGCGCACACGCGGGCTTTCCGCGATAATCGAGCGAACCTTGTTCCACAGATCGCGGGAGATGATCGCCTCGTGTTGGCCGGGATAGGCCGAACCCTTATGGACGGCCTCGCCGATATAG
>JAQBUJ010000093.1 GCA_027623845.1 Pseudomonadota bacterium | reverse complement strand
GGAAGCTCGGGTTCGGCGTGAGCACCTTGTTGGTGTCCAGCAAAGTCATCCGGCCATCCTGTTCCAGCACGCGCTGAATAACGAACATCACGTCGGCCCGACCGGCGTCATATTCGTCAAAGACCAATGCGACGGGGTTTTGCAACGACCAGGGCAGAATCCCCTCGCGGAATTCGGTAACCTGTTTGCCATCGCGCAGAACGATCGCATCCTTACCAACCAAGTCGATACGGCTGATATGGCTGTCTAAATTGACCCGAACACAGGGCCAATTCAGCCGTGCGGCAACCTGCTCGATATGGGTCGATTTTCCGGTGCCGTGATAGCCCTGGATCATGACACGGCGATTATGCGCGAACCCGGCGAGGATCGCCAAGGTCGTGTCATGGTCGAACAAATAGGCTTTGTCCAAGATCGGTACATACTCGCTCGGCTCAGAGAACGCCGGCGCGGTCATGTCGATATTGATGCCAAAGGTCTCGCGAACCGATATCTCGGTGTCCGGTTTCTCGATGTGGTGCGCGGACTTCCGCTCATAGATGTGTGCTGCCAACATGGCCTCTTCCAATATGGTTGGAATGGTTGGACCGCTTATCCCAGGTTTGAAATCCAGCGACCAGCGCTTACGTTAGGAAGCGCTTGAGTGTCGTATAGGCCTCGTTGATCAATTTCAACCTCTCTTCGGCCTCTTTGTCGCCACCATTGCGATCTGGATGATTGAGTTTGGCGAGTTGTTTGTATCTTGATTTCAGTTCTTCCATGGTCACAGGCGCCGTCATCCCCATGATCACCAGGGCCTGAGCCTCGGGAGAATGCGCCTTTTGACGCTCCTGATTCGCCCCGCTTTCCCCCACCGAGGGATCATCGTCAAACAAGCCGAAATCGTCCCTGAACCCAGCGCCTCCGAAGTGCCGTCCGTCATTTCGGCGAGTACCGAAACGCCAACTCGGTCGCTCCCATGTGGTCGCCCGGCGAATCGCATCCTCGACCTGAACATCGGACATGTCAGCGTAGTAATTCCAGGACTTATTATAGGCTCGCACGTGTTCCAGGCAGAACCAGAAATAGTCGTTCAGCCGGCCCGGCGACTTCGGAGCCCGATGCTCAGCGCCCTCGGAGCAACCGGCGATATCGCAAAACCGGGTGGACACGTGGGCGTCGACACCTTCGAGACGCAAGGCTTCGTCGCCGCGTCGCGCCGCGCCTGATTTGCGCGTCTGTGTTGCCGTGTCCTTCCGCATCGCCTATCGCGACCTTCCGCTTATTGCCGATCGAGCTTGCGCGTGCCATTCAGAGCGTCACCATAACCAAACCTTGGAGGCAAATCACCATGTCCGTCGCGGAAACCATCAAGCATAAGCTAACGGCGGCATTATCTCCCAGCCATCTGGAGGTGATTGACGAGTCACATTTGCATGCCGGACATGTCGGCGCGCGCCCGGAAGGCGAAACACATTTCCGCGTCGTCATCGTCTCGCCGGACTTCGAAGGCCTCAGCCGGATCGACAATCAGCGAAAAGTACATCGTCTCCTGTCCGAAGAACTGGCGGGACCGGTCCATGCGCTCAGCGTCCGCGCCTCGGCATCTTGAAAAGGGCGTTCGGGATCAGCAGGCCAAGAGCGGCGGCAAGCGAAGTTTGAGAATTCGGGTCATCGTCTCCGTGCAACTAAAAATAGATAAGAGTTTTTCTGGTCCTTTTATGGTTGCATATCGCGCGCGACTCTGTAGATTTCCTACATAAGAAGATGCACGGGATACGCCAGTTCAGATTTCACAACTCATTCAGGTGAATTTTGTCGACGCTGAAAAGCAAGAACGTAGTGGTCGGTTCTCGGCGGACTAGCATGCGACTGGAGCCGTCGATGTGGGAAGCCTTGGCGGATGTTTCCGAGCGAGAGGGCCAGTCGATCCACAGCATAGCGACCGAAATTGACCGGCGACGAGGAAACACCGCGATGACCTCCGCAGTGCGGGTGTTCGTGCTGGGCTATTATCAAACATTGGCTCGGAACTTGGAGAATCGCTTGGAAAGCGGTGGACCGACCCCGGATGGGGGCCAGTCTCGGCCAAAAGGCTCCTGTGGGGCCGTCAGGATCTTGGACGACGTGTTCGGCGCGCGTTGAGCGATTAACCGGCCGGGCGGCTGACCCTCTCCCGCCCATCCAACGCCTCCCCGACCTCACGCACGGCCCAGCCTCACGCAAAGCGATGGTTCGAAACCATATCCAGGAATATCAGGCTTCGGGATCCTTGAAGAACTCCGGCCAGTATTTTTGCACGACCGGGCTTGATTCTCCGAAGGCGTGACAAGAATTGAGCAGGCGCGGCCGACCGCTCGCGCTCCGGGGGTTGTCGGTCGGATCATCGTGGTCCGCCTGAGCCTCACGTCGTTGACGGGCCTTGGCGGAATGGATCGTCTGGTAGGCCGTGGTCGCGATTGGCCCCAACAATTCAACCAAATGCGTGCAGCCGTGCACCCCACCGACCTTGGCCTGTACCTGCCGGCGCCAGCCCGGACCGATTGTCAGGCCCTTCAAGTGCTGAAAATTCGGCGTGATGCCGGGGCAGATTGAATAGGGGCTGGCATCGGTCGCCGCCTCGACGTCGTGGACCAGAAAATCATTGTCGACGGTGAGCCGAATCCACATGTCATGCACCGGGTTGCCGGCCTCGACCTGTCCACGATGGTCATTGGTGAAACCATAGGTCTTCGTGTCGGTCAGATGGCCTTCGATATCCCATAAGCCATCCTCACGCAGGTAGCCGATGCAGGAAATGGTGCGGATGTGCAAGGGCTCGCGCGGGGCGGCGGGGGAAAGTGGCATGAGGATGGGTCCATCGTGGGAAAGTTTAAACCAAAGGCGTCGCCGATAGGCGGCCCCTGATTGCGCGATCAAGATCGGGCCTGAAAATAGGGCTAAGTCGCCGCTGGTCAACCTTGGCAATGATTCCGTTGATCAGGGCTGGGCATCGCCGGCCCCAGAGAGAAAGGCTTCGCGTTCCAAAACCGCTTCCTCAAGTTCCGCGCGAACGCTGGCATAGATGTCGCGGATTGAGACAATGCCGATCAAGGCGCCATGGTCGACGATCGGCAAGTGGCGGTACCCGCCGGTCTGCATACGTTCCAGGGCCGTCATCACGTCGGCTTTCGACCCGATGGTGTCCGGGCCCGACGTCATCACCTGGCCGATCGGCGTGGTCGTCGGGTCAAGCCGCGCCGCAACCACACGAAACACGATATCACGCTCGGTGATAATCCCCGCGAGCGCCCCGTCCCGGGTTATTAAAATCGCGCCAATACGTTTTTCAGCCATGATCTCGACGGCGTCGATCACCAGATCATCGGGTGACAGAATTGAAAGCGGTTGCGTGCCGACGGCGTCCGGCATGATTCTGCGCATTCTCGCCTCCTCTCATTCGCTGGCGGCGGCGACCTCGTTAATTTCGATTACCCAGCTCCGTTGGCCGCCAAGCCTAGCGGAGGTCGCCCGGCCTCACCATGTTCGATCTTTTCGCCATGCTTGATCACCCCGCCGGACGAACCTCATCGTCGGCGCCCGGTTCGACGGACCAGACACGGATCTGCGTGACCTGATTGCGGTGCCGGCGCACGATCTTAAAGTGAAATCCGTGAAACAAAAACTCCTGCCCAACCGTTGGGATCACCCGCGATTCATGCAGGACCAATCCAGCGATCGTCGATGCACCCTCGTCCGGTAACCTCCAGTCGAGTTCACGGTTCAGATCACGGATCGTTACCGTCCCGTTGACCAGATAAGATCCGTCGGGTTGCGGGCGGACGCCGGCAACGGAAATATCGTGCTCATCGTCGATCTCGCCGACGATCTCCTCAAGGATGTCTTCCAGCGTAACCACGCCTTGAAAAGTGCCGTACTCATCGACGACAACGGCGAAATGTTCGCGACGGGCGCGAAATTCCTGCATCTGGTCGAGCAGATTGTTCGATTCGGGAATAAACCATGGCGGGCTGGCGATTTTTTCAATGTCGAGCCCGGATGGGTCCCCGCCGTCATAACCACGGATCGCCCGCAGCAACGCCTTGCCGTGCAGGACACCGATGATTTCATCCTGATCACCGCGGTAGAGTGGAATGCGCGTGTAGGGACTTTCCAACGCTTCATCAAGGATCGTGTCCAGCGGCAGGTCGGCGTCGATCATCGTGACGTTGCGTCGATGGGTCATGATCTCTTCGACCCAGACCTTGTCAAGATCGAGGATGCTGCGAAGCATCGCGCGTTCCTCGCTGACCTCAGGGCCGGGACCACGATGCATGTCGATCATGCCGCGCAGCTCCTCTTCGCGTTCCTCATGGCCGAAATCGGCCGAGATTCGAACCCCTACGAGAAAGAGAACCCCGCGCACGATCATCCGTACGGCGATGCTGAACGGCTTGAGAAGCCACACCAAGACACCGATGATCGGCGCCACCGCCAGTGCGGATCTGTCTGGGTTGTTGATGGCATAGGTCTTTGGCAGCACCTCGGCGAAAATCACTACCAGGAGGGTCATGCCCAAGGTTGCGTAGGCGACCCCGGCTTCACCAAAAAAGGCGATCAGCAGGCTGGTCGCCAATGCCGACGCACTGATATTGCTGATGTTGTTGCCGATTAGAATCGCGCCGATCAGCGTCTCGTTGTGCTGGCGCAGGCGCAGCACGGTTCCGGCCCGTTTACGTCCGCGTAGCGAAAGCTGATGCAGTCGCGCTTCCGATGCGGCGGTCAACGCGGTCTCGGAGCCGGAAAAAAAAGCCGAGAGCAGGAGCAGCACGAGGATCGCGGCGATCGTCACGAAAAGTTCGTTCTCTATGAAACCCAAGTCGAGCATGTCTCCTTCAGCTCCCGCTGCTTGCGGCCCCCACGCCATCTCCTGAGATCTTGACGGGGGGCGTCATGGAATTCGGCGCGGCGGCCAAAGATTTTTCGAGCACCGTCGCGACAACATCCTCATCGACCTCGGCGGTAACGAATGCCTCGCCGATGCCGCGCGCCAGGATGAACCGCATCCGTCCCTGCAGCACCTTTTTGTCGTGTCGCATATGATCGATCAGGGCTGGCGCATTCCAGGCGTTGGATCCAGCGATTGAGGCGATGTCCATCGGTAGGCCCACGCGCGCGAAATGGCGGCGGGCCCGATCCACGTCCTGCCCCGGACACAGGTTCATCAGATGGGAAAGGTCCAGCGCCAGGATCATCCCAATAGCGACGGCCTCTCCATGCAGAAGACGACCATCGAACCCGGCCTCAGCCTCCAGCGCATGCCCGAAGGTATGGCCAAAATTCAGCAAGGCGCGATCCCCGGTCTCACGCTCGTCGGCGGCGACGATGTTCGCCTTGGCGCGGCAGCTCTCAACGACGGCAATCCGGCGGGCTTCAGGATCGCCGGCCAGCACCTTGGCGCCGTTGGCCTCAAGCCAATCAAAAAACGCCAAATCACGAATTAAACCGTACTTCACCACCTCGCCGTAACCGGCCAAAACCTCGCGGGGTGGCAGGGTATCGAGTACCGCAGTGTCGATGACCACCAGACCGGGTTGATGGAAACTACCAACCAGGTTCTTTCCATGTCGCGTGTTGATAGCGGTTTTGCCACCGACTGAACTGTCGACCTGTGACAGCAGGGTCGTCGGCACTTGCACATAGTCGAGGCCCCGCAAGGTGATCGCGGCAGCAAATCCCGCGAGATCGCCAACCACGCCCCCGCCAAGCGCCACGACGACACCGTCGCGCCCGATTCGCGCCTCCAGCAATCGATCCAGCAATCGCTCCAATTGCGCGAAGGACTTTGTCGCCTCACCGCTGGGCAGCACGATCTGCTCGGTTTGACACCCCGCAGCGTTAAGCGCCTGTCGAGCCGGCTCCAGCCAGTGTTTGGCGACCTGCTCATCCGTCACGATGAAGGCGCGGCGGGCGCCGAAACGGGTCCGTACGGCATCGCCTAACGCCGCCATCATCCCGGCGCCGACAAGGATGTCGTAGCCGCGATCGGCCAGCTCGACCCGAACTGTTTCAGCGCTGGTCATTGCGCCGCCTCATCGGTTGCGGCGATGTAATCGACAAGCGTTTGATACGCCCGCTCGACCGTTTGCTCGATCGGGCCACGATAGGATTGCACGGTCAAATCCGCCTCTGCATAGACCGGATATCTTACTTTCATAATAGCCTCAAGAGTGCCGCGGGGATCGTCGGTGTGGAGCAGCGGACGATCGGAACGCCGGGCGACCCGCTCATAAAGAACATCGAGATCGGCCTTCAGCCATAGCGACAGACCGTGGGCGTTGATTGCCGCCCGGGTATCGCTGGACATGTACGCACCACCGCCGGTGGCCAGCACGCACGGCCGGTTCTTCAGCAGCCGGGCAATCACCCGTTCTTCGCCACGCCGAAATACCTCCTCGCCGTATCGCTCGAAAAAATCCGCGATCGTACACCCCGCCGCTTCTTCGATTTCCGAATCCGCGTCGACGAATTCCACGCCCAACATTTCGGCCAATCTTCGCCCGACACTGGTCTTGCCAGCGCCCATCAGACCGATCAGCACGACGGTCTTTGGCAGGCGTGGCTTGGCATTGGAAACAGCGCTCGTGTTACTCATCGTTAGCCACGGACATTGGATGGGAATACCCTCGACACCACATGACATTCGGAGCGCCGTTGAATCGAAGGCCAGCGCCAAGTATTCTGCCATGATCGTGCCATGAATCGACGGTACCATGAATTCTAGAACCGCCGCTAGATCCACCGCTCGATCCGCTCTTGGATTCGAGGGCGGTCTTGCCGGAAAAACTACTGGTTTGGCTCGTCGCCATACCAGCCGTGGCACAAGAAAGACCGTGGGAACGGCGTCATGAAAATTGCGGTTACACTCTTCGTCGTCGTGCTGGTCGCTCTGGTCGGTGGGTTCGCATTTCTGTCGAGCTGGGATATACCGCCTCCCGCCGAGCAAGTAGAGAAAGTTATCCCGCATGAGAAGCTGTCGCGTTAGCGTCTGGCGCTACGCCTGGGTTTGGGCTTGTTTCGCCGTGGCGATCGGGCTGAGCGCCGGCCCGACATTCGCTCAAACCCCGCGGTCGCTTTTGCCGACAAAACCGTTGGATTTACGGGCATCGCCTAGTCCAGGCGCGATACCTGCGCCGTCGCCGGGCATCGGGGCCACCGACACCGACGCATCCTCTGGCGTAGACGCCGGGTCGACCGCCAAGCCCGGGAAGGTAGGCATCGACGTTGGCGCGCTCGGCCTGGTCACGGTCGAGAATGTTGGAACCATTGGTATTGCCTCGGGCGGGTTTGCGGCCGACCTGTGGCTCGGCACGCCGCGCGAGACGATCGATGTTCTGATGCGAATGCTGCCGACCTCGTCGTCATCTCCGGTACTTGCGGATTTGCGCCGAAGATTGCTGCTTTCCACCGCAGCGGTCCCGCAACCATCCGAGCCGTCCGGCGAATCATTTCTCTGGAGACGAGCCAGCACCCTGTTCCAGACAGGCGATTTGGCCTCGGTGGAGGCGTTGCTCGCGGTGGTGCCGCCGACACACCAGGAGGAGGCGCTTTCCAAACTGACGGCTGACGTCGCATTTCTGACCAATGATCTCTCCAAGGCCTGCGACGTCGCGGCCGCCTGGGTCGAACATTCCCAAGATCGATATTGGCAAAAGGCATTGATCTTTTGCGAGGCGTTGAATGGCGCCTGGGAACGGGTCGATTTTGGTATGCGATTGCTGATCGAGCTTGGCGAGGACGATGAGCCGTTCTTTGCGTTGATGCGCGGTATCGGCGGCGAAACGGATGCCGCAAGCGGCTTGGGTCACCGGTCCCTGCGTCCGCTCGACGTCGCGATGGCGCGGGCTGCGCGCGCCACCTTGCCAGGGGTGGCGGATGAGATGCCTGCGGCCTGGCTGCTGCGCGGTTATATGGAAGATCCGGGGGTTCCGCTGCGCGCTCGTATCGCCATTGCCGAACAAGCCGAGCGGGCGGGGGTGGCGAAACCAGAGGAATTAACCCGTATTTACGGAGAAATGCAGGTCAGCCCCGAGCTTTTGGAAAGCGCCGTTTCCGTTGCCAACGCCGATCCCGGTCCACGAGGACGGGCCTTGCTGTTCCGGGCGACCCGGGCGCAAGGATCGGCCTTTGGCCGAGCCCAGGCAATTGAACAGGCGCGTGAAGTGGCGTCAACCCGTCACCTTTTCGGACAGATGGCGCGGGTCTACGCGCCGATTGTGCGGGAATTCGAGGCGAGTTCGCAACTCGCCTGGTTCGCCGCAGATGCCGCTCTGTTGCTGGTCGCCGCTGGAGATTTGGAAGCGGCCCGACCCTGGCTCGACGTGGCCGAGCGCGAAGTCGCGTTTGGTCCCGAGGCCGGGGATGCGTGGCGCCGGGTCTGGCCATTGGTGCGCCTGGCGGCTGGCGATACGCTGCTGGAATGGCGAGCCGAGCAACTGCAGGCATGGTGGGACCGGACCCGCGTCAATGATCCACAAGCAGCCAATGAAAAAGCCGCCCTGCTGTTCGGATTGCTGTCGGCGCTGGCCGACCCGGTTCCATCCACCGCCTGGCGCGGCTTGATTGGCGAAAACAGGCGCACGGGAGTCGCCGGCGCGGGATTGGCGACCGGTCCCGACTTGGCGATAGCTCCCGACTTGGCGACAACCCGCGCGCTGAGCGATGCCATCGACCAGGGGCGACTTGGCGAGGCGGTCGCCTTGGTTCTGATAACGCTCGGCACGAGCCCGTTCGACGCCCTGTCACCGGTCGTCTTGGTAAACACCGTCAGCGCCCTGAAAGACCTCGGCCTCGAGCAGGACGCCCGGCTTTT
>JAQBUJ010000092.1 GCA_027623845.1 Pseudomonadota bacterium | reverse complement strand
TTTCGGTACCTTGGATGGCCATATCAACAAGTCGACCCGGCAAAAGAACATGCCGAACGTTCAAATCTTCTCGAATGTTAAAAGCGACGGCAAGACCACCGGCGTGCATCCCGAAAAAGGCACCCTGGTCTGGCATACCGACAAGTCCTATACCGCCACGCCGTCGCTGACGACGGTGCTGCGCTCGCCGGCGATCGCCAAAGAGGGCGGCGACACCCTATTTGCCGATACGGCGCGGGCCTATGACGCCTTGCCCGAGGCGACCAAGACCCGGATCGGCTCCCTGCGCGCGGTCCATGATTGGGCGCGTAGCCGGATTAAATCCGGCGAACGTCCGGCGACGGAAGAGGAAATGACCGCCGCGCCGCCGGTCGATCACCCGGTCGCGCGCACCCATCCGGAAACCGGCCGCAAGGCGATCTATGTCGGCAACCACTCAAGCCATGTTGTCGGTATGCCGGCTCCGGAGGGAGCAGCGCTGCTGGCCGAACTGGAGGCCCACGCGACCCAACAGCAGTTCATCTACCGCCATAAATGGCAGGTGAACGATGTTCTGATGTGGGACAACCGCTGCACCATGCATTGTGTCGAGCCTTACGACGCGGCGAAAGAAAAGCGCGCCGTCCACCGGGTCGTGGTGAAAGGTGACAAGCCGGTCTGAGTCTGAGTCAAAGGGTGGATGCAGAGGCGGGATGGATTTCGTCGAAATCGTGGGACGTTGAAGGCTCAATCGTTAATCGCCGTCTATCTTAGCGCTTCGGTTCGGGCCAAGGCTGCGGTTCGGGCCAAGGCTTCGGTTCGGGCCAAGGTTGCGGCAGCTTGCTCTTCCTCGGTCTTAGCATAATCCTCGTCACTGATTTTCGCTTGATTTTCCGGCTTTGCCGTCGTGTCCGCGGGCTTGGCCCTGGTCGGCCCCTTGGCCTTCATACCGCCTGACAAAACCGCCACCTCGAGCATCTTCTCACACTTCACTTTGAACTCTGTCGGCGGCTTGTACTTCATCGCACCAGCCAATTTTTCCCGCGCCTCTTTGATTTTTCTCGTCCGCAATTCACCGTCATCAGCCTGCCCGGCTTCAATGGCTGCTTTCGACGCAGCCGCCGTTGCCTTCATGAAGGTATGCAGCAGCAATGCGTCCATCGCCTCTCGCACTTCGCGGGTAAATTCGGTGGGAAATTTCGGACTTTTCAACGAATCGGCAATCCGCTTTGCCGCCGCTTCACAATGATCGGTAGTCCCCTCCCGGGCTTGAACCGTCAAATGCCCTAATGACGCGCCGACCGCTTTTTTCATCGCTTCGATTTGCCGCGCTTCAGCTTCCGCCTTGGGGTCCGGCTCCTTGGGACGTCCAAACATGCCAACTCCTCCAACCGATCTGACGCCTATCCGGAACGAACCGCTTTTCCCAGGCATCGATCTTAATAAAGGCATTGTGTAAAAAAAAGATTAAGTAATAACCGCAGGAATATAGAAAATTGGATTAAATATTAAACAAAATTACAAAGCATACCACGCTAAGATATGAACTATGATTTAATCTCTCATTTGACATATTTGCCATGATTCATAATTACGTCTTCAGTTTTGCGCAGGCTCGAACAAACCGATCGCGCTCAACGAACACGGTCGCGTGCGCCGAAACTGCTGAGAAAATCGCTCCAGCCCTTCGAATCGGCGCTGTCGCCCCGACGCCCGTTGCGCGCAGCTACTCCGATGCAAGCCCATACACATCCCGCGCGACACCTTCGGAAATCCGGTCCTCCGCAAGGTCGCGGCGAACCAGCGACGGTTCACGATCGCCTGGACTTCCATAGCCACCGGAGCCGGGAGTGGTGATGGCGATGGATCGGCCGGAGACCAGATCACCCCGCCCGCCGACCAGCGCCGGTTCCGCCGGGTTGGCCTCGACCCGATAGCGCCCGCCGTCATGACCACCAAACAAACCCCAAGGCGCGGTGCTTAGTCTGCTGCCCCGCACAGTGACCCAACAATCGTGGTCCACTGCCTTGATCTGTCGGCGCAGCGCCATGCCGCCGCGCCACTTACCGGGACCGCCGGAATCCCGCACCAACTCATAGCGCTCCACAACCAACGGGTATTCCGGCTCCAATCCCTCGATCGGCAGGTTCGAGGTGTTGGTGATATGCGCTTGGACGCCGTCCAACCCGTCCTTGCTCGCCCGGGCGCCAAAGCCGCCGCCCAGGGTCTCAAGATAGACATAGTAAGCGCCGGTTCTGGGGTTTACGCCGCTGAAGGTGGCGGCGACCACCGCGCCGTTGCAGGCCGCGACCACCCGTTCCGGCACTGCCTGGGCCAGCGCGCCAAGCACCAGGTCGACCACTCTTTGACAGGTATTAGTGCGGCCATTGACGGCGGCCGGCGCCGAGGCATTGACGATCGACGCCTCCGGGGCGCTCACGGTGATCGGACGGAACAGCCCGGCGTTTGGCGGTGCATCGGGGTCGGCAATAGTTTTCACTGCGTAATAGACCGTCGCCAGCAAGGCGGTATGGACAATGTTCAATCCGGCCTGGACCTGCGGCGGATTGCCGGCGAAATCCAGATGGATGGTCTCACCGGTTACCGCGACCTTGATCTTGAAGGTGAGCGGCTCCGGCTGCTCGTCACCCTCGAAGATGTCCTGGAAACTGTAAACGCCATCGGGAATGGCCGCGATGCCGGCCCGCATGCGGCGTTCGGCGTAGTCGAGCAGAGCGTCGAAAACCCGACTCAGCAAGGACATACCATATCTCTCACACAGCGCTTGAAATCGCTGAATGCCGAATTGATTGGCGGCGATCTGAGCCCGAAAATCAGCCAAGCGCTCTCGCGGGACCTGACAATTAAGCAGGATCAAATCCATCATGTCCTGTTGCAGGACACCGCCACGATGCAAGCGGATCGGCGGGATACGAAGCCCTTCCTGAAAGATGTGCTTATGCCCCCGATCAACGAAATCCGCGTGATGCGCCAGATTGGTCGCCCAACCGACCAACGCCCCTTGATAGAATATCGGCGAGGCGAAAACGATGTCCGGCAAGTGGGTGCCGCCGCCGGTATAGGCGTCATTGCCAATGAACAGATCGCCCTCGACGATGGTCTCAACCGGGTGGCGCTTCACCACCTCCTCGACCACGCCCATCAACGACCCCAGATGGATCGGGATATGCTCGGCTTGGTAGAGGGTCCGGCCGGCGGCGTCGAATAACACCGTGGAGCAGTCCCGGCGCTCTTTTATGTTGGTCGAGTATGAAGCGCGGATCAGCGTCTCGCCCATCTCCTCGGCGATTGAGGCGATGGCGTTGCCGATCACTTCGACAGTGATTGGGTCTGGGGTAATCGGGTCTGGAGTCGTCGTATCCCGGGCGGCACTAGAGTCCGGCGCGCTCATTGCCTCTCTCCTTCGCTCAGCAGCATGTTGAAATATTGATCGACGACGGCGACCTGTCCTTCAAGAACCAAGGTGGTAGAATCGAACTGCGCAATCACCGCCGGCCCCTCGATACGGTTTCCTGGCATCAGGCGCTCCCGGTCGTAAACAGAGGATTCGGCAAAAGCCCGCGCCTCCGGCATATAGACTTGGCGGTACCCGACCAAGGCCGCCGACGGGTCCGGGCCGGCATCCGCGGCGCTGGGGAATTCCGGCTTATCAACCAAGCCCGAAGCCTTGAGCCGGAAAGTGATCAGTTCCACCGGTTCCTCCGGCGCGACATAGCCATAACGGCGGCGGTGTACCTCGGCGAAATTCTCCGCCAAGGCCTGGAGAAACGCCGCATCGTCGTCGATATCGGGCACCGCCACATTCAGCTCATGGTTCTGCCCGGCATAACGCATATCGACGGTTGCGTTAAGCGCCCGTCGTTCCGGCGCCACGCCCTCGCCAGCGAACCAAAGTTCCGCGTCAGCCTTCAACTGCGCCAACGCCGTTCTGATCGCGGTGATGCTGGCTTCCTCCAACCGCGCCCGGCGGGTCAGCGAAAAATCATGGCTGAGATCGGTCAACAACAAACCCAGGGCGCAAAGAATGCCGGGATTGCGGGGCACCAGAATGCGCCGCATGGCAAGCTCTCGCGCCAAATGCCCAGCATGGGCTGGTCCGCCGCCGCCAAAAGGCACCAGGCAATAGTCGCGCGGGTCGTGCCCGCGTTGCACCGAGATCAGACGGATCGCCCGCGCCATATTGGCGGTGACCACCTGGATAATGCCGGCGGCGGTCTGCATCGGCCCCAGCCCGATCTTGGCGCCCAACGCCTCGATCGCCGCGAAGGCCCGGTCCCGGTCTATCGCCATCCTGCCGCCCAGCAGCTCCACCGGGTCAAGCACGCCCATGACCACATTGGCGTCGGTTACCGTCGGTTGTTCATTGCCCAGGCCATAGCAGACCGGACCGGGCTCAGCGCCGGCGCTATCGGGGCCGACTTTCAAAAACCCGCCACTATCCACATGGGCGATCGAGCCGCCGCCGGCGCCAACCGTCTGCAAGTCAATCATCGGCACCTTTATCGGATAGCCATGCACCTCGGCCTGGGTGGTCGCCCCCGGCCGGCCACCCTCGATCAAGGCCACATCGGTCGAGGTGCCGCCCATATCGAAAGTGATGAGATCCTCGATCCCAACCATGCGCGCGGTCTCCAGCGCCCCGACGACCCCGGTGCTGGGACCGGAGAGGATGGTTCGCACGGGCTGATCGGCGGCGGTTTCAAAGGTGATCGTCCCGCCGTTCGACTGGGTAATATGCGGCTTGGCCTGGACGCCGACTTCGGTCAGGCGCGGCGTCAGATTTTCCAGGTACCCCCGCATCACCGGCCCGAGAAAGGCATTCACCACGGTGGTGCTCAACCGTTCATATTCACGGAACTCGGGGCAGACCTGATGCGAGCAGGTAATGAAAACCGGCGCGCCGGGTTCTTTGTTCAGTTCCCGGTTCTCGTTCAATGCCTCTTCAAGAACTTTCGCCACCATCTTTTCGTGGCTCGGATCGAGAAAGCTGTAAAGAAAACAGACGGCTACCGAGGTGACGCCCTGCTCGCCAAGAACCCGCGCCACCGCACGCACCTCCTCGACATCCGGCGCCCGTTCGACCCGACCATCGAAATGAATACGGGCCGCGACCTCATGACGCCGGTCGCGCGGCACCAGGGCCGGCGGTTTGTCGGCCTGCAGATCGTAAAGATGCGGGCGGCGCTGGCGGGCCAACTCCAGAAGATCGCGAAACCCCTGGTTGGTCACCAGACCGGTGCGGGCGCCCCGGCCCTGGATCAGCGCATTGGTCGCGACCGTGGTGCCATGCCCGAAGAACGACACCTCGCCAGGCTCGTCGCCGGCAAAACGATGGAGGATTTCGCGCGCGCCGCCGGCGATGGCGATCGAGGGATCGTTCGGCGTGCTCGGCAGCTTCCACACCGACACCCGCCCCGTCGTCTCATCCAACAGACAGACGTCGGTGAAGGTGCCACCGGAATCAACGCCAATTCTAAAACCCATGCTGTCCCCCTCGTCGCCACGCCCTGAGCCGGCGCGACTCCGAACCGGCATAAGCCCAGAACCGGCATAAGCCCAGAACCAACATAGCCGTTTCGCCGCCCGGCGATCCAGAACCGGATAAAGGCATGGGAATCATCCGCCGGATTTGACAAGCCGCGTCGCTTTCCACAAATTCTTATCTTCCAATCATTTGCGTGTTCAGGACAGGGGCCTCATGACCACCACACCACCCCCGACCGCCGGAGCAATAGACTGCGACATCCATCCCTCGGTACCGAGCATCGAGGCGCTGTTGCCTTATATGGCCGACCATTGGCGTGACACGATCGTCCAGCGCGGCGTCCATGACCTGGAGACCATCGCTTATCCCAAGAACGCGCCGCTGACCGCACGCCCGGATTGGCGGCCCGCCAAGGGACTGCCGGCCGCGGATGTGGCGACCGTACAGGCGCAAGCCCTCGACCCCTTCGCCACCAGCATTGCAATCTGTAACTGCCTGTATGGCGTACAATTGCTGATGAGCGAGGATATCGCCGCCGCCTTCGCCAACGCGGTCAATCAGTGGATGGCGGCGGAATTCCTCGACCGCGACCCAAGGCTGCGCGCGTCCATCGTGATCCCCACGCAGAATACCGAAATGGCCGTCGCCGAGATCGAACGCTGGGCAGATGACAAACGCTTTGTTTCGGTGCTGATGTTGGTGATGGACGAGAACCCGCTTGGCCGCCGGCTCTACTGGCCGATCTATGCCGCCGCCGCACGCCATGGCCTGCCGATCTGCGTGCATGCCGGCAGCGCCTACAAGCATCCGGTCACCTCGGTCGGCTGGCCCTCCTACTACACCGAGGATTACGCCGCCCAGTCACCGGCCTTCCACAACATGGTCTCCAGCTTTATCTGCGAAGGGGTGTTCGCCAAATACCCCGACCTGACGGTGGTGTTGGCCGAGTCCGGTTTTACCTGGCTGCCGGCACATCTCTGGCGGTTGACCAAGTTCTGGCGCGGACTTCGGGCCGAAATTCCCTGGGTCGACCGCACCCCGACGGAAATCGCCCGGGACCATTTTCGCCTCACCCTGCAACCCGTCGACGCCCCGCCGACAGCGGCGGATTTCGAGCGGTTGATGGAGCATATGGGCTCGGACGAAATGCTGTTGTTCTCAACCGACTACCCGCACCACCAATTCGACGGCAACGCGGTGCTTCCGGAGGGTCTATCGCCGGCCTTGGCGCGTAAAATCATGGTCGACAACCCGAAAAACACGTATCCTCGCCTGCAATAGGCAGGTGACGCCGCCTTGGTTAGGAGGAATTTCGCAATGAACATTCAAGTCGTGGACCGCCCGACGGGCGCCGCCAAGGGCAAAGCCAAGCTGGCTATCGCCGATTGCGATATTCATCCCAGTCCGAAATCGCTTGAGATCGAGATCTATCCGTATCTCTCCAAGCGCTGGCAAACTTATCTGGAAACCTATGGCTTCATCTATCGTCAGGGCTTTCCGAACGGGCCGGCCTTTCCCAAGGGACAACCCGACGCCGCGCGCCGCGACGCCTACCCACCGAATGGCGGTCGCCCCGGCAGCGATCTTGACTTCATGCGAGAGCAACATCTCGACCCAAACAATGTTCAGCTCGGCATTCTCAACCCACTAAAAAGTGGCCAAGGCTTGCAAAATAACGATTTCGCCGGCGCCTATTGCCGGGCGGTGAACGAATGGCAAATCGCCGAATGGACGTCGAAAGAACCACGCCTCAAGGCCTCGCTCATGGTGCCGTTCGAGGATGCCAAGACCTCGGTCACCGAGATCGATCACTGGGCCGGCAACCCGCATTTTGCCCAGGTGCTGTTGCTCAGCCGCACCGCCGAACCGCTCGGCCAACGCCGCTATTGGCCGATTTACGAAGCCGCCTGCCGGGCCAATTTACCGGTTGCCGTGCATGCCTTCGGTTATGGCGGCACGCCGGTTACCGGTGGCGGCTGGCCGTCCTTCTATATCGAGGAGATGGTCGGCCATGCCGAAAACACCCAATCATTGTTGACCAGCATGGTGATCGAGGGCGTGTTCGAACGCTTTCCGACCTTGAAAGTGATCCTGGTCGAGGCCGGGTTCGCCTGGCTACCCGCCCTTAAATGGCGGCTCGACAAGCTCTGGCACCGGATGCGTGATGAGATCCCCCACGTTACCCGGCCACCGTCGGAGCTGATCCAAGAGCATGTCTGGCTGACCCCCCAGCCGATGGAAGAGCCGGAGCCGCGTGAGCATCTGTTGGACACCATTGAGTGGATTGGCTGGGACAAACTGCTTTTCGCCACCGATTACCCGCACTGGGATTTCGATGATCCCGCCCGCGCCCTGCCGCTGAAGCTCTCCAAGGAACGCCGGGAGAACTTCTTCCTTGGCAACGCCTTGGACCTCTACGGCTTGAGATAACCCCATCAGTCCAAGCGTTTTCCGGCGAGGTTCACATGGCCAAATACGTTGTCGCCCCGGCCGAGGATATTCCGCCCGGTGGCCGCAAACTGGTCGAAGTACGGGGCCGGCCCATCGTTATCTTCAACCTCGATGGCGAGTATTTCGGCATGCTTGACCGGTGTCCACATCAGGGCGGTAGTCTGTGTAATGGACAGCTTGTCGGCCTAGTCCAGTCCAGCGAACCCGGCGAATACCAGTTCTCCCGCCCGGACGAAATCGTCCGCTGCCCTTGGCATGGATGGGAATTCGACATCCGCACCGGCCATTCCATGTGCGAGCCCGACCGCATCCAGGCAACCCACTACGACGTCGGCGTTGAAGCCGGGGCAACGGTCACCGAGGGGCCGTATGTAGCGGAAACTTTCGAGGTGACTGTCGAAGAGAGTTACGTGGTGGTGGAGGTTTAAAGCGATCTGCGCTTTGCCAATTCGCCGATATCAAGAGCCTAAACCCTCGTCTGAAAGAACCCCATGCCCCCCCAACTCGCCTGGCTCGAAGCCCTCCCGAAAGCCGAGTTGCATCTGCATCTCGAAGGCGCCATTCCGCTCGACGCGCTTTGGCGGTTGATCGAAAAACACGGCGGCGACGCCTCGGTGGCGAACCGTGAGGCTTTGCGTCAACGGCTGACCTACCCGGATTTTCCCGCCTTCATCGAGGCCTGGGTCTGGAAAAATGGATTTCTGAATTCCTACGAGGATTTCACCTTTATCGCCGAGGCGGTGGCGCAGGATCTGGCGCGGCAGAACATCCTTTACGCCGAACTGTTTTTCTCTCCCTCACGCTTTACCGGACAGGGATTGACCACTGGCGGTCTCGCCGAGGCGATCCGGCGCGGGTTCGACCTTGTACCCCAATGCGAGACCTGGTTGATCCCGGATCTGGTCCGCGACCACGGACCGGCAAGCGCGGCGCGAACCTTGGCGGAGGTGGCGGAACTTAAGGAATTCGGCGTCGTTGGGATCGGCATGGGCGGCTCCGAGCATACCTGTCCGCCGGAGCCTTTTGCGGCGGTCTACGCGGAGGCGCGCCGGCTTGGGTTGCGGACCAGCGTCCATGCCGGCGAGGCGGCCG
>JAQBUJ010000091.1 GCA_027623845.1 Pseudomonadota bacterium | reverse complement strand
TAATTTCGCTAGGCCGCGCGGCGTCGCGGCCACCCAGGAACAAGCTCACGCCGGCCCCGGCATAGCCGAGCGCCAGGGCCGCGCCAATGCCGCTAGAGGCGCCGGTAATCAGGATCGATCTTGGCTGGTGCATGGCGTTCCCCGGCTTGTTGATGGGCGTTGCACCAGATATAGTGAGTTTCGTTGTTCGAGCATTCAAAATATTGGATTTCCGTGACCGTCCTCAGCATGACCGGATACGCGCGCGTCGATGGAGCGGTCGCGATCGACCGCCTCGGCCAAACCTGGACCTGGGGCTGGGAGCTGAAAAGCGTCAACGCCCGCGGCCTTGATTTGCGGTGCCGGGTACCAAGTGGATCGGAGCGATTGGACGCCGAGGCTCGAAAGGTCTTGGCCGGGCGGTTGATCCGTGGATCGGTCTCGGCGCAGCTCTCGATACAAGGTGCCGAGGTGACCCGGTCGCCGCGTATCAATCGCGCGTTGTTGGATGACATCATGGTGCTGCAGGAGCAATTGGAGGCCGAGGGATCGGTCTTCCCGTCGCCGCCGCGTCTCGATGTATTGCTGACCATAAGGGGCATGATCGATGAAGGCGAGGCGCAGCCCTTGGATGATGACGAGCGGGCCACCTTGGAGGGCGCCGCTATGATCGGGCTGGCGACGGCGCTTGGACAATTGGTCACCATGCGCACCGAAGAGGGACGCCGATTGCACGGCGTGCTCGGCGATCAACTCGCCAGCCTTGAGGGCTTGCTTGGTCAAGCGCGGGAGGTGACCAACGGTCAGGTCGACACATTGCAGGAGCGGTTGCGGGCGCAACTGAACGAGATCCTCCAGGCGTCACCGCCGATCGCCGAGGAACGTCTGGCGCAGGAGCTTGCGATCATCGCCACCAAGGCCGATGTGCGCGAGGAGATCGAACGGCTGTCGGCCCATCTGGAGGCTTGCCAGGACCTGATGGCTTCCGGCGAACCGGTCGGGCGGCGGTTGGATTTCCTATGTCAGGAACTGAACCGCGAAGCCAATACGATCTGCTCCAAATCGGCGGATTTGACGCTTAGCGGCGTCGGGCTCGAAATGAAGTCGGTGATCGAACAGTTTCGCGAACAAATTCAAAACGTCGAATAGGGGGCGACGGTGGGGTCAACGAATATCCATCGCCGTGGGCTGGTGCTCTCTTCGCCATCCGGCGCCGGCAAGACCAGTATCTCGCGCCGGTTGTTGAAGCTTGATAAGGGACTGGAGATGTCGGTCTCGGCGACCACCCGACCGCGCCGGCCGGGCGAATCGCATGGGGTGGACTATTTCTTCGTCGATACCGCCAAATTTCGCGAGATGATCGAAGCTGGCGAGCTGTTGGAGCACGCCAAGGTTTTTGATCACTACTACGGTTCGCCGCGCGCACCGGTCGAGGCGGCGCTGGCGCGCGGCCAGGATATTTTGTTTGATATCGATTGGCAGGGCACCCAGCAAATCGCCGAGACGGCGCGCAACGACTTGGTGCGGGTGTTCATCCTGCCGCCCTCGACCAGCGAACTGGAACGCCGGCTGCGCAGCCGTGCCCAGGACCCGGAGCACGTGGTGGCCGGCCGGATGGCCAAGACAATGGATGAGATAAGCCACTATCCCGAATATGACTACATCATCGTCAACGACGATCTTGAGGATAGCGTTGCCAAAGTCCGCTCCATTTTGACGTCCGAACGCTTGCGCCGCGAGCGTCAGCTTGGCCTGACCGATTTCGTCAAACGGTTGCGCCAAAAACAGTGATCAAGCGCGACCGGGATTAGGCACGGGCGTCATAGACATTCGAAAGCCGGCAAAATTCTTCGATATTCAGAGTCTCGGGACGGTCGGTCGGGTTGATTTTCGCCTCTGCGAGCAGATCTTCGCCGCCCAATTTCCTGAGGCTGCCCCGCAGCATCTTGCGGCGTTGCCCAAAGGCGGCGGCGGTAATCATTTCCAACGTCTCACGGTTCGCCGGAAACAATGGTTCGGCCCGCGGCACCAAACGCACCAGGGCCGAGGTCACCTTGGGCGACGGGGTGAATGCGGCGGCGGGAACCTCGAACAGCAGTTTCGCCTCGGCAAGCCATTGGGTGATGATCGACAAGCGGCCATAGTCGGTGTCGCCGGCCTCGGCGCAGAGCCGCAACCCCACCTCCTTTTGCACCATCACCGTTATACTCTCGAACGCTTGACGCTCGCGCAGCCAGTCAATGATCAAACGGGTCGCGATGTTATACGGCAGGTTGGCGACCAGACGGCGTGGCGGGCTGCCCAGCGTCGCGACCGGCATTTTGAGGGCGTCGCCTTCGATCAACGTAAGACGTCCATCCGCCGCGACCTCAAGATCACTCAGCGCACCGATGGCGCGAGAGTCGCGCTCCACGGCAATCACCTGTGCGGCGCCTTCAAGGAGCAGCGCGCGGGTCAGCCCCCCCGGTCCAGGGCCGATCTCGATCGTGGTGCCACGATCGATCGGCCCGGCGGCGCGCGCGATCTTACGGGTGAGGTTCAAATCCAGCAGGAAGTTCTGCGCCAGCGATTTGCGAGCCGAAAGCCGGCTCGCCGCGATCACGTTGCGCAGCGGCGGCAACGCCCGGACGCGCGCCTCGACCGTATCCGTCATGGCGCAAGACCATGCAGGAAATTGCGGCGCTGTTCGGCAATTTCGCGGGCCATGCACAAAGCAGCGACTAGGCTGTCTTCATTTGCCTTGCCGGTACCGGCAAGATCAAGCGCGGTTCCATGATCCGGCGAAGTGCGCACGAAAGGCAGCCCGATGGTTACATTCACCCCGCCCCAGAAATCCAGGGTCTTGATCGGGATCAGAGCTTGGTCATGGTACATGCAGAGCGCCACGTCATAGCCTTGCCGCGCGGCCGGGTGAAACATGCTGTCAGCGGCCAGAGGACCGAAAACTTCCAACCCTTCGGCCCGTAGCACCGCCAGGGCCGGAGCAATGACCGTGTCGTCCTCGTTGCCGATGGAGCCGGCTTCTCCGGCGTGAGGATTAAGCCCGGCAACGGCGATCCGCGGGACTTTGATACCAAAATCCTGGATCAAGGAACGGGCGGTGATACGCGCCGTTTCGATGATCAATTCTTGGGTCAACAGGTCCGGGACCCGGCGAATCGGTTCGTGAATAGTTACCGGAACGACGCGGAGTTCCTTCGAGGCGAGCATCATCACCGATCGCTGACCGCCGGCCAGATCGGCCAGGAACTCGGTATGGCCGGGATGTGGGAAGCCGGCCTGGTGCAAGGTGTTCTTCTGGATCGGATTGGTCACGACCGCCGCCGCCTCGCCCGACTTGACCATGGTTACGGCATTGCGGATCGCCTCGATCACAGCGTTTGCGGTGCTTGGGTCGGGGCGGCCCGGTTGACTGTGGATCGGCCCGGTGCAGGCAAGGACAGGTAATCCCGAAACCTGCGCCTTGAACGCCGCGTCAGGTCGCTCGATGACGCTGATCGGAATATCGAGACCGGCTTTGCGGGAGAGCGCGGCGACCCGGTCGGGATCGTCCATGAGGAAGAATACCGGCGCATCATCTCGGCGCCACGCCTTGAGCGCGATTTCGGCGCCAACGCCGGCGGGTTCCCCCGGCGTGAGCGCCAGGGGCAGCTCGCTCGGGGCGGTCATGGCGACCGTGGACGGCGTGTTGGTTGGGCGGGGGTCAAATTCTCGACTCGATGAAGGCTTCTCGGCGCAAATCCCGCAAATACCGTCTCGCCAGGATGTCGAGCTTTTGCGCCCTCAAACGGGGACGGATGTCCTCTCGCTGAGGGATGTCGCTGGGCGGTTCGACCCGCTCGCAAACCATCATGACGGAAACGCCGGTCGGCAACCGCACCGGTTTGCTTGGGACGCCTGGCTGCAGCGTCGCGACAACATCGCGCATCACCGGCGCCAGTTCGCCGACGCTGAACCGCCCGAGATCGGCGCCAGCTGGGGACTTAACCTCCTTCGCCAACGCATCCATATCGTCGCAGTTTTGCACCGATGCCGCGATAGCCTCGGCGATGCCCATTTGACCGGCGAGTTCCGCTTTACCCGCGTTCGCGGCTAGGGGTAAAAAGACGTGTTTCAAGGTAACTTTGGCCTTCAGTGGATCAGCAACGCTCAGGATGCGTCGCTTTTCGAGTTTCAAGATATGATATCCCAGAAGCGTGCGGATAGGCGCGGACACCTCGCCGCTCTTAAGCGCTGTCAGCGGCCCTTCCAACTCGCTTGCCAGTTGGCCTGGAGAAATCCACCCGATCTGCCCGCCTCGAACCGCGCTCGCACTCGCAGAGAACTGCTGGGCAATGGCGTTAAAATTGCCGCCCTTTTGAATTTCCTCCAGCAAACGTTGGGCCAGTTGCCGCACTTGATTCTCATCGGCCGGATCGTCGACCGGAAGCAGGATTTCGGCGGCTAGGAATTGCGGTTTGCCCATATTGCGTTCGAACTGGTCAACGACCTCGTCAATTTCCTCTTCGCTGACTTCGGAAATGTTGGCAAAGCGGCGTTGCACGAGTTTGGTCCAGGCGATCGAGGCGCGGATCTGGGCGAGGGCGGATTCGGCATCGATACCCTTGGCGTCGAAAAACTGATCGAATGACCCTTTGGGGACGCGGAACCGCGTTTCCATCAATCCCTTGCCGATATCCAGATCCCGATCCGAGACGACAATGCTCAGGCGCTCGGCCTCCTGAAGCTGCAATTGCTCTTCAATCAGCAAACGCAGGATTTGGGGATGCAACCGGCTGTGGGTCTGTTGAGTGTTCGGAAGTTTCGAAACCTTCACCACCAGATCCGTTCGATTATCAAGGTCGCGGACGGAGATGATCTTGTCGTTCACCACGGCGGCGATGCGTTGCAGATCCTGCGCCATCGCGTCGGCGGCGGTGAACGCCAACAGCGCAGCGAAAGGCAAAGCTCTTAGCAAGCCAATGCTCAGCAAAGCCATTTGGCACTTCTACCGGCGGTTTCCGCCGGTCCCCTGGTCGGTTGGCATTGCCTCATCGTGATATTCCGAATTTGATTGGATCGCTTTGCGGCGCGAGCGACGTCCCGTACCGGCAAGATGGAGATTCGACCGGCGGACCGCAAGCACCTTCGCATGAGGGAGGGGCCTCCAATTCAAAAGCTCTCGACTGAGCCGAGATGCTTGAAATTGATGCGCAACGTGACTCTGTCCTCGGGCTCGATATCCGCGTCCCGCAGGTCCCGGCGTTCATACTCAAGGCCGATCGCGAAGCATTCATCATTATAGGCCAGACCGAGACTGGCGATCCGGGTGCTGTTCGCGGCGTTGGAAAAGTCTTGAACCAAGCGCGTCGATGTCGACCAGAACTGGTTCAGGCGCAGGTTGAAGCTTAGATCGAGTTGTTCCCGGTTACCGAAATTAACGGTCGAGATCTGTTCATCCAGAAGCACATAGTCGAGCAGGATGCTGTAGCTCGGTTGCTGCAAGCGCAGGCCCAATTCACTTCGGCGGGGCCGGAAACTATCCTTGTCCAGGCGGAACCGGAACAGCAGATCGAGCCAATCGGCCGGCGCCAGTTGGACCCTCCCAACATAGTCCGAAAGATTGTCGTCCAGACCGGAACCACTATCGAAGGCGCTGTCGCCCCAGACTTGGTAGCTTTGGCCGATAAAGGCGTGGGAGGAACCGAACGCGGAGTCAAATAACGCGGCCTTTACGCCATAATCCACCCGAGCGCCGCTGGTGACCCGGTCGCTGCCCTCGAACCGGTTGAGTTCAAATATGTTGGTGTCGTCGAACTCGAAAGCCTGGCTGTCTTCGTTTGGAATTTCATCCGGGTTACCGCCGTTCGGCCCGGCGACGAAATTGATGACCGGCTCGATGATTTGGCTGGCGACAGCGCCGGTGCGGACCAAAGGCAAACGCCAGTTGAGACCGATTTGCGGGAACACGCGGGCGGTCTCTTCTTCATCGCCAGAAGCAGGGCTGATGGTGGCGCCGGTCGGATTGTTCGAGGCGTGAAAATCCGTTTGGACAGCGGCGGTCAGCGTATAGACATCGCCGGCCGGAGCGTAGTAGGGCAGGCTCCATCCGCCGGTAACGGATATCTTGCGGCTGTCGGCGCCGGTTTCGCGGGTAAGCGAACGAGCGCTGGCGTCGAATTGGAAACGACCTCCGTAAGGGTCGGGCTCTCCGACAAAGCTATAGAGCATCTGGGGCAGAACGGTAGGCTGGCGCCGTCGATCGTCGCCGGCCCGAAGGCCTTGGAACTTATAGGCGTTTACCGAGGTGTAGTTTCGCGCCCGAAACCCTTCCAGGAACAAACGGCTGGTCAGGATCTCATCATTACCGAGGCGGAACCGGCTCAGGTAGGTCCGTTTGCTGGATTGTTCAAAATCGAAACCTGTCCGCCAGGTGTCGCTCAGCGAAAACCGCCCCTCCAGGTCAGCGCTGGCTTGAACACCGTCATCCGCGTTCAGGGCGCTACGGTTTTGAAGAACACCGGCGGTTGACTGCAAGTCGATCCGGCCATTGCTGAACGCGTGGCGAAAGCGGGAACGCACGATGAGCCCTTCGCGTGAATAAACGATAGGCTCGACCTCGATGTCACTCGAGTCGTTTATCGCCATAAAATAGGGTTGACCATAGATGAAACCGAGCTCGTCTGAGTGCCCGAGCGTCGGCGCCAGGAGGCCGGACCGGCGATCGACCGTCGGGTCCGGATGCACCAGGTAAGGCGAATAGAAGACCGGAACGCCGAACATCTCCAAGACCGCGCCGCGATATTCGATATCTTGGCGCGCCTCGTGATGGATGATCTTGTTCGCCTTAATCTGCCATAGCGGTGCGCGCGTTGGATCTTTGAGACACAGAAAACAGGGCGAGAAAACCGCCTTCTCCATGATTTTTCGCTCTCCGGCCGTGCGCGCGGCGCGGTTCGCGGCGATTCGGGACCCGTCGGACAAAAGCACCCGGAGATTCTCGATAACGCCGGTCTTCAACTCGTTCTCAAGCACTGCGTAATTCGAAAACAGCACCTCGCCGCTTGGCTCCAGCAGCGAGACATTGCCGCTGGCGGTGACGGTGTCGGTGGTGCGGTTGTACGAAACCAAGTCGGCGATCAGGACGCGCTCACCTTGCGAAAGCTCGACATTGCCGCGCGCCGTGACCACGCCGGTGCTTTCGTCATATCGCAGATCGTCGGCATTCATTAGTACCGACGTCGGCCCCGACACTGGTGCCTGCCCGGACTTTGATGTCTCGGCTTGAGCCATCCCGGGTAGCAGGGTCGCGGCGAGAAGCCAAAGGGCAACGGCCAGGCGGGGTCGCTGGAACAATCCTGTTTCGCCTCGCCGCATCGGCTATCCGTCCTCAAGGTGCAACAAGCTGGCAACGCCAAGCAATGTGGTCACGGTGGCGGGTGTCCAGGCGGCCAGGACTTCGGGGATCCGTGACGACAGCCCAAGCGCGAAGACCACATCGGACATGAAATACAGGAAAAACCCGAAGAACAGCCCGGCGCAAGCCCAGGGCACCGTACCACCGCGCCGGGTCATCCGCAGAGAGAAGGTTGCTGCGATCAGCACCATCGCGCACAACAGCAGCGGTGAGGCGAGCAAGGTATGCCAATGCAATCGGTGGCGGACTGCGGAAAACCCGGCGTTCTCAAGAATGGAAATGAATCGGGGCAATTCCCAGAACGACATCGTATTGGGCGAGGCGAAACTGTCCTGGATGTTGTCGAGGGTCAGATCCGTGATTAAACGAAACGTTGGTTGAGTGGTTGGAACGCCGTCCTCGCTGATCAACACCGCGTTGTTCAATAGCCAATAACCCGGCTTCAGCAGGGCGCTTTCCGCGTCGACCCGAGAGACGAACTTGTCCTCTCCCTCGAACAGGAAGACGATCACTTCCGATAAGGCCTCGCCATCGCCAACGATGCCGCGGGCGTGCAGAACCGAGTGCCCGCCAGGGGTGCGTTCACGAATCCAAAGCCCGCCGGGCGAAACCGCCAGTGCGTTGCCTCGGCTACGCAGAACCCGGTTTTCCAGCACCTCGAACTTCGCCGTCATGACCGAGGCGACGGGGTTGAAAACGGTGACGCGCACGACGCCGATGAAAAGCGCGACCAGCAAAGCCGGCAGAAGAAACTGCCAGACCGATACGCCGGCGGACCGGGCAACGACCAATTCCTGGCTGCGGGTCATCCGGGTGAAGGCCATCATACCGCCAGCGAGAATCGCGAACGGAAAGACCGTTTGGCCCATTTGCGGCGCCTTCAGCAGGGCCATTTCCAGGATCGTGCTGAAAGACACCCCTTCCTTGTTCGACGCGCGGCGGAGTAACTCGACCAAATCGAGAAGAAACACGATGCCCATGATCGCCAGAAAGGTGCCGATCACCCAAAAGACGAATTGACGGCCAAAATAGCTGGACAGCGTCGCCGACAACTTCATGAAGAAAGCCCCTCGATCGCCGTCGGTTCCAAGCCTGGGCGACGCAGCCGTCGGCGCATCAAAAACAAGACGGCGATCGCCGTTGGGACCAGTATGAATCCATACATCGCCGGGATCATCCAAGGTTGCTTGGCGGCCAGGAACTTGGTGCCAAGCCCGAAACCCTCGAGAATGATTGCCAGGCCGACGGCGATCAAAATTCGCCAGGTCTGACCACGACGGGAGAACTCCCCGCGCAAAAGCACCGCTAGCGCGAGAAGCGGCAGAGCCAGACCCAGCAAGGGCGAACTCAATCGATAGTGGCCCTCGGCGATGTACTCATTGAAATTGCGCGGCAGGGTTTCCTTCTCCGTCGGGTTCAGTAATTCGAAGAGGTACAACTCGTTTTGATCGCGCCAAGCCCGCTGCGTCACCGATTTCGTACCGCCTAAATCGACCGTGTATCGGTCGAAATACAACAAGCTGGTTCGCCCGGTGGCCTTGTCGCGGCTTTGTCGGTTGCCATTTTGCATGAAAACCCGAGGGCCGGACTCGGTCACCACCAGTGCCCCGCGTTCGGCGATCAAGGTAACTTTCTGCTGTGGGTCTCGATCGTCATGGACAATGATCCCGTTCAGC